>DATBQT010000130.1:0-7057 GCA_036560685.1 Acidimicrobiales bacterium | reverse complement strand
CCCGCGGACCTGAACGCGTACACGCTGCCGACCTATGCCGGCGTCACCCCGGCCGGCGCCGACGTGCTGTACGTGAATCAGCCCACCGCTCAGCAGCTGCTCGTCAAGGTGTTCGGCCAGGTGGGCACCGCGGGCGGGCTGACCCAGCCGACCAACCCTCCGCCCAACTCGAGCCTGGCGACGCCGCCGCCGCCCGTCGTCGCCACACCGGTCGTCCACCATCCGGTGCCCGGGCACCATCACCCGACGACGACCACCACCGTGCCGCTGCACTCCGAGCCGTGGTACACGTTCAACCCGACGGCCTGCACGGGGTAGCTGCTTAGACGCCCAGCTCGCTCAAGGCCTGGGCCAGCGTGTTCCACGCGAGCGTCGCGCACTTGATCCGCACCGGGAACTTCACGACCCCCTGGAGGGCGGCGAGCTCGCCAAGCGAGCGCACGTCCACCGGCTCGTCGGCTGCCCCAGCGTCCTCCTCGTCGACGGTCATCATGCGCTTGAACGACCGCATGACGCCCTTCGCGTCGGTGATCGACTTGCCCTTGACGGCACCGGACATCAGTGACGCGGACGACTGCGAGATCGAGCAGCCGTGGCCGTCGACCTTGAGGTCGTTGATCACCCCGGCGTCCACCTCGACGGTGAGGACGATCTCATCGCCGCAAAGTGGGTTGAACCCCTCGGTTCGATGCGCGGGAGGCGACTCGAGCTCGCCCTTGTTCCTCGGCGACCGGTAGTGGTCGAGGATGATCTCCCGGTAGAGATCTTCGAGGTCGTCCATCTCAGCCGAACATCCCGAGCGCGTGGTCGATGCCGTCGAACAGCGCATCGACGTCGCGCTCTATCGAGTACGGACCGAAGCTGACCCGCGCGGTGGCCGAGACGCCGAGCCGGCGCATGAGTGGCTTTGCGCAGTGGTGGCCGGGTCGCACGCACACCCCGTACTGGTCGAGCACCTGGGCGAGGTCGTGCGCGTGGACGCCGGCGAGCTCGAGTGACAGGACGCCGCCGCGGTCCGTCAGGTTGGCGGGGCTGAAGACGCGGACCTTGTCGCCGAAGCGCGAGCTGAGTCGCTCGAGCGTGTAGGCGGTGAGCTCGAGGTCGTGGGCCTGGACCGCGTCCATGCCGAGCGACTCGAGGTAGCGGACCGCCGCGGTGAGCCCCACGGCCTCGGCGATCGGCGGGGTGCCCGCCTCGAAGCGGTGGGGCGGGTCCGCGGGGCGGAACCCGTCGAGCCGCACGTCGAGGATCATGCCGCCTCCACCGAGGAACGGCGGCATCGACTCGAGCAGGTCAGCATGCGCCCACAGCACGCCGATGCCGGTGGGCCCCAGCATCTTGTGGGCGCTGAAGCAGGCGACGTCGACGCCGAGGGCGGTCACGTCCATGGGGGCGTGGCCGACGAGCTGGGCGGCGTCGATCGCGACCAGCGCGCCTGCCGCGTGTGCGGCGTCGCTCAGCTGGCGGATCGGCGGGATCGTCCCGAGGACGTTCGACATCGCGGTGACCGACAGGAGCTTGGCCCCCGCGAGCAGCTCGTCGAGGTCGCTGAGGTCGAGGCGGAACTGGTCGTCGACGCGGAGGTAGCGAAGCTCGATGCCGAGTTCCGCCTTCAGCTGCAGCCAGGGCACGAGGTTCGCGTGGTGCTCCATCTCGGAGAGCACGACGACGTCGCCCTCGCGAAGGGCGGTGCGCCCCCAGGAGTGGGCGAAGAGATTGAACGACTCCGTCGCATTCTTCGTGAACACGATCTCGCGCATCGGGTGCGGCGCGCCGATGAAGGTCCCGATCGCCCGTCGCGCGTGCTCGTAGGCCTCCGTCGCCTCCTCGGCGATCTCGTAGACGCCGCGGTGGACGTTCGTGTGCGTGCGCTCGTAGTACCGCGACATCGCCTCGATCACGGCGCGCGGGGGCAGCGACGAGGCGGCGGAGTCGAGGTAGGCCATCTCGAGGCCGTGGACCGTCCGGCGCAGCTCGGGGACGTCGCCACGGACCCGCTGCGGGTCGAACCCCTTCACTTGGCCACCGCGAGCGCGTCGTAGCCGCGCGCGTCGATCTCTCTCGCGAGCTCCGCGCCGCCGCTCGAGACGATCCGGCCGTCGATCAGGACGTGGACGTGGTCGGGCACGAGCTCCTCGAGCAGCTTCGCGTAGTGCGTGACGATGACGACGGCCATCTGCGCTCGGCGCTCGCGCACCGCGCGAACGCCCTTCGCAACGGTGCGCAGCGCGTCGATGTCCAAGCCGGAGTCCGTCTCGTCGAGGATGGCGACGTCGGGCTCGAGCATGGCGAGCTGGAGAACCTCGTTGCGCTTGCGCTCGCCGCCCGAGAACCCCTCGTTGAGGTGGCGCTCCGCGAACGCGCGGTCCATCCCGAGCCGGTCCATCCACTCGTTCAGCGTCAGGCGGACCTCAAGGATCGAGAGGTCTTCGACCCCGGTGCGCGCGGACATGGCCTGGCGGAGGAACTGGACGACAGAGACGCCAGGGATGGCCTCGGGGTACTGGAATGCGAGGAAGAGGCCCTCGCGCGCCCGCTCGTCGGGCGGCATGGTGGCGAGGTCGCGGCCCTTGAAGAGGACCTGTCCGCTCGTGATGGCGTAGCCGGGATTGCCCATGATCAGCGACGCGAGGGTCGACTTGCCCGCGCCGTTCGGGCCCATGATCGCGTGGACCTCGCCCTCGGCGACGACCAGGTCGACGCCCCGGAGGATCTCGGTCCCCTCGGCGCTGCAGGCGACGCCGCGGAGCTCGAGCAGGGGTGCGGACACACCGCGATCCTACCGGTGGCCCCTCTTGGTCCTCCCGGCGATTGCCCGTCGCCACCGTCGGCTCGAGCCCTGATCGTGGGTCAGACTGGCGGCGGACCAAGGAGCGAGATGGCAGGCACACTCGAACGATTCGACTCGGCAGCGGCGGGATTCCGGAGCCGCCTCGCGGGGCTCACGCCCGATGCGCTCGAGGCGCCGTCGCCGTGCGAGGGATGGACCGCGAGCGACGTGGTCGAGCACACGATCGGCGCCGTCGTCGTGGTCGCCGACTTCGTCGGCGAGCCAGTGGACGACGACCGCTCCGCTGCGAGTGTGGACCGCTTCGATCGCGCCTGCGCCGACCTGCGGGCAAAGGTCGCGGACCCCGAGCTCGCCTCGACGGTGGTGGAGAGCCCGTTCGGGGAGCTCGCGCTCAAGCAGATCGTGAGCAGTATCGTCGTGCACGACCTGTTGGTGCACACCTGGGACCTCGCACGCGCGACAGGTGGCGACGAGCGCCTCGACCCGGCGCTCGTCGAGCACACGCTGGCCTCGATGGAGCCGCTCGACGACGCGCTGCGCGGCCACGGCGCGTTCGCAGACAAGCTCCCCGCGCCCGATGACGCCGACGAGCAGACCAAGCTGCTCTGCTTCCTCGGCCGTCAGCCCTGACTGAAGGGCTGGCTACCAGCCCCGCTCGACCCAGTCGTCGAGGCTCGGTCGCTCCACGCCGACCGTCGTCATCGCGCCGTGCCCCGGCAGCACGATCGTCTCGTCGGGGTAGGCGTCGTAGATCCGCGTCGAGATCGACTTGATGATCACCGAGAAGTCGCCCAGGTCGGACTGCGTGTTGCCCGGGCCTCCCGGGAAGAGCGTGTCGCCGCTGAAGAACAGCGGCGTGCCCTCGACGGCGAAGCAGATCGAACCGGGGGTGTGGCCGGGCGTGTGGACCGTTCGAACGCGGAGGCGACCCACCTCCAAGACGTCGTCGTCCTCCAAGAGCAGGTCGTAGCTCTCGAGCATGCCGGCGTCCTCGGCACGCACCGAGACCTCGAAGCCGGCCTCGCGGACGGCTCCGACCGCGGCGACGTGATCCCAGTGGCCGTGGGTCTCGACGATCGACCGCACGCCGAGCGCATGGCAGACCTCGAGCAGGCGATCGTGCTCGTTGGCGGCATCGATCAGGAGCGCGTCGCCGGTCCGGCGGCACCGCACGACGTAGACGTTGTTCGCGATCGGCCCGACCACGAGGCGATGGACCTCGACGGCCGCGTCCTCCCAGATCCGCTCGACTCCGTCCATCCGTCCATTCTCACACCCCCGTGGGCTTGGTCGTCCGCCCGGGTGTCTGGTAAGAACCTGCCCAGAACCGGACGGGACCCGGGGAAAACGTCGAGAATCGAGGGAAGAGATGAACTTCGGCTTCAGCGAGGAGCAAGACGAGCTCCGCCGGATGGTCAGGCGGTTCCTCGAGGAGAAGTCCCCAGAGACCGAGGTGCGCCGGCTGATGGCGACCACGGAGGGCTACGACGAGGCCGTGTGGCGCCAGATGGCCGACCAGCTCGCGCTCCAGGCGATGATCATCCCCGAGGCGTTCGGTGGCGCGGGGTTCACGTACGTCGAGCTGCTGGTCGTGCTCGAAGAGATGGGCGCCGCCCTGTTGTGCGCCCCGTACTTCTCCACCGTTGCCCTCGCGACCAACGCGCTGCTGAGCGCGAACGACGAGGTCGCGATGAAGCAGTGGCTCCCGACGATCGCCTCGGGCGAGACGATCGCCACGCTCGCGCTCACGGAGGACTCCGGACGGTGGGACCTCGACGCGGTGACCACGACAGCCACCAAGGGTGACGGCGGCTGGACGCTGAGCGGCCACAAGAGCTTCGTGCTCGACGGGCACACGGCCGGCCTCATCTTGGTCGCCGCCAAGGGGGACGCCGGCCTCAGCCTGTTCGCGGTCGAGGGCACCGCGCCAGGGCTCACGCGTACGCCGCTCGCGACGATGGACCAGACCCGCAAGCAGGCGCGACTCGAGTTCGACAAGACGCCCGCGACGCTCGTCGGGCGCGAGGGCGATGCCGCGCCGGGGCTCGAGCGCACGCTCCAGCTCGCGGCCGTCGCGCTCGCCGCAGAGCAGGTCGGCGGCGCGCAGCGCGTGCTCGACAACGCGGTGGACTACGCGAAGAACCGGATCCAGTTCGGTCGGCCGATCGGCAGCTTCCAGGCGATCAAGCACAAGTGCGCCGACATGCTCCTCGAGGTCGAGTCGGCCAAGTCGGCCGCCTACTACGGCGCCTGGGCGGCTGCGACTGACGACGACGAGCTGCCGCTCGCCGCGAGCCTCGCCAAGTCCTACTGCTCCGAGGCGTACTTCCACTGTGCGGGGGAGAACATCCAGATCCACGGCGGCATCGGGTTCACCTGGGAGCACCACGCGCACCTCTACTTCAAGCGAGCGAAGAGCTCCGAGCTCCTGTTGGGCGACCCCGCGTACCACCGCGAACTGCTCGCGCAGCGGCTCGGCATCTGACGCTCGGCGCCGGTGCCTGCATCCGAGGAGGTCCAAGGGCCATCCGGACCGCTGTCGCTTGTCGTCGCCAACCCCGCCTCGAGGCCCGCTGAGGACCGCTGCCTTCTGATCTGCCACGGGCTCCCGCTCACGAGGGGTGGCGGCCGCACCGCGGCAGGCACGCTCCCCGAGCTCGCCGACCACCTCGCGGCGGAGTCGGGCTGGGTGGTCGCCGCGTGCTCGCTGTCGGGAACGGGTGCGAGCGCAGGGACCTTCTCGGGTCCGCGCTGGCGAGAGGACCTCGCGGCGGTCGTCGACGCGCTCGAGGGCCGGCACCCGCGGCTGTGGCTGAGCGGGTTCGGCTTCGGCGGGGTGCTGGGGCTCGACCTCGCGGCGCACGACGAGCGCGTCCGTGGCGTCGCCACCTTCGCCACGCCGGCCGACGTCGCGGCCTGGGCGGGCACGCCCGAACAGTTCCACGCGGCCGTCGCCGCGTCAGGCGCCGTCGATCGCGCGACGCCGCTCGAGGACCGCGACACCCTCGCCAAGGGCGTCTACTCGTTCGATCCGCTCGCGTCGATGGCGCTCGTGCCGCCTCGCAGGATCCTCGTGGTGCACGGTGCCGACGACAGGATCGTGCCGGTGGACGCGGCGCGCGAGCTCGTGGCAGCGGCGCAGGGACGTGCGGAGCTTCGCATCATCCAGGGCGCGGGCCACGCGCTGCGCTCCGATCCCCGTCTCGTCGCCACGCTGATCGGGTGGCTGGACCGCAACCGCTAGCTGCGGGGGAGCGACGCCGCGATCGCGGCGGACAGCTCGCGAGCAGCTTGCTCGGGATCCCGGGCCTCGGTGAGCGCGCGAACCACCACGAAGTGCCGCACGCCCAGCGCCGCGAGCGCAGGGACGGTTGCGGCGGACACCCCGCCGGTCACGAACACTGGCACCGCTGCGCGACGCGTCGCGACCGCCGCGTACGCGGCCCCGGTTCCTGCTCGGCCCGGCTTGGGGGGCGTCGCCACCACCGGGCCTGCTGACAGGTAGGTCACCGGCTCGGCCAGCGCGTGCTCGAGCTGGTCCTCGCTGTGCGTCGACAGCCCGACGATCGCCTCGTCACCGAGGACGGCGCGACACGCGCGAGGCGAGACGTCGTCCTGTCCGACGTGGACACCGTCTGCGTGCACCGCCGCTGCCAGGTCCGGCCGGTCGTTCACGATGAAGGGGACGCCGAGTTCGTTGCAGCGTCGCGCCAGCTGCTCGGCGCCGGCCATGACCGCAGCGTCATCGCCGTGCTTGTCTCGCAGCTGCACCACGTCGACGCCGCCGCGGACGCAGGCCGTGACGAAGTCGACCAGGTCCGCTCGGAGCGGCGTGCAGAGGTAGAGGGAGCGGTCTGCGAGCGACCAGGTCACGCGTTGGCGGCTCGGTGCGCCGCCTTGGCGGCCCGTTTGAACGACCGGACCTTTTGCAGCGACTTCTCGTCGGAGATGTCAGCGACCGACATCGTCGTGCCAGCGTCGCCGTAGGGCGACGAGACCGTTCGCCATCCCTTCGGACGGCACGCGAGTTGCTTGCCGAGGAGGGCGAGGAAGATCTTCGCCTTCTGGTCGCCGAAGCCGGGGAGGCTTTTCAGTCGAGCGAGGAGCTCGTCTGCGTCTGCAGCGGTGGTCCAGACCGACTCGGCCTTGCCGCCCCACTCCTCGACGAGGATCGTGCAGAGCGCGTGGACGCGGTCGGCCATCGACCCGGGGAACCGGTGTAGCGCCCTGGTCCTCGAGAACATCTCTCGGAGGTCGTCGGGGTCG
>DATBQT010000129.1:0-18807 GCA_036560685.1 Acidimicrobiales bacterium | reverse complement strand
AGACGACCTTCCTCACGGGACTGTCCGGACCGCTGGCGGTGCTCGCCGACCCCTTCTACACGCAGACCGTCTACGTGGCGAACACCGGCGCGGGCACGGTGCTGCGCATCCTCCCCAACGGCCTGAAGCAGACCGTCATGTCCGGGCTCGACGAGCCAGCCGGACTCGCGCAGGACCCCTACGGGAACTTCTACGTGTCCGAGATGGGCAGCGGCAAGGTGCTCGAGGTCCCGAGGGCCACCGTGGCGGTCGGCAGCGGCGTGTACTTCCCCGGCTTCGCGCCGGCGAAGGTCATCGAGTCCGGCCTCTCGCACCCGCGGGGGATCTCCGCCGACGCCCTCGGGAACGTCTTCGTGTCCAACACCGACGGTGGCCAGGTGAAGGTCGTCGCGTCGCTTCGCGAGCACCAGCTCCTGACGCACGGCATGCCCGATCCGACGGCCGCTGCGTACGCGCCGAGCGGCGCCGTCTACGTCGTCGACGGCACGCAGGGCTGGCTGCAGGAGTGGTCGCACGGCGCGCTGCACACCGTGGCGACAGGCCTGGCCGACCCGGTCGGCGTGGCGGCGGGTGGGCCCTATGGCTGGGTGTGGGTCGACCAGGCAGACGGCAAGGTCCTGCTGGTGAACCCGCAGAACGGCACGGTGCGCGTCGTGCAGTCGGGCCTGTCAGCGCCCGGCCAGCTGTGGGCGCTGCCCAGCGGCGGCGTGCTCGTCGCTGAGAAGGGCGCGGGCCAGATCCTCGAGATCGCTCCGAGCGGCAAGGTCTTCAGCGTGATCAGCGGGCTGCAGAGCCCCGTCGGCGTCGCCAAGGACCGGTTCGGCGACCTCGTGGTCGCGCTCGAGAACGGCAACATCTACTCGTACCCGGTCGTGGGGAGCTCCCACTGGCTGTACAACCTGAAGGGCGTGACCGCGATGGCGATGGACGCGTCGGGCAACAGCTACGCCGCGTCGTCGCGCTATCGCCTCGTCGTCATGCACGTGAAGGCGTCGGGACGGAGCGTCGTCGTGAACCGCGACTTCCGCTCGCTCACCGGGATGACCTGCACGCCGCAGGGCGATCTGTTCATCGCGGACCAGAAGTCCGTTGGGCTGTTCGAGGTCGTCCCGACCCACGTCATCACCCAGCTCTAGGAGGAGGGCGCCTCGCGCATCGCGGCGACCCGAGGGGCGGCCACTCGGCCGGCGTCGACGAAGGACCTGATGGCGTCGGCGACCGCATCGCGAGCAGGACGAGAGGTGTAGCCGAGCTCGCTGCGCGCGCGGCTGTCGTCGTAGCGCATCTGCGTCGCCGACATCCGCGCACCCTCGAGCGGGACGTGCGGCTCTCGGCGAAGGAGGCGTCCCTCGACCGTCTCGCTCGCCCACGCAGCGACGAGCGAGACCGAGGTGGGCACGCGGCGCGTCGGCGCCGGCAGGCCCGTGATCGACGACGCGAGCTCGAGCACCTCACGCATGGTCAGGTTCTCGCCGCCGAGCACGTAGCTCGTGCCCTGTCGGCCTCGCTCGAGCGCGAGGAGGTGCCCGGCCGCCAGGTCGTCGACGTGGACGACGTTGAGCGTGGTGTCGACGTAGCCCGGGATCTTGCCGTTGAGGTAGTCCAGCACGAGCTTGCCCGTCGGGGTCGGGCGGCGGTCGCCCGGGCCGAGAGGGAAGGTCGGCTGGGTGAGCACCACGGGGGCGCCTTGCGCCGCGAGGCGGAGCACCTCGTGCTCGGCGACGTACTTTGACCGCTTGTAGTTGCCGTAGAGGTGCTCGACGTGCGCGTAGTCGTCCTCGCTGGCGGCGCCGCCGTCGCCGGTGCCGTGCAGTCCGATGGTCGCGACCGAGGACGTGTAGCAGATCCGTTCGACTCCGGCGCGCCAGGCCGCGCCCACGACGTTGCGGCTCCCCACGACGTTCGCGCGATAGAAGTGCTCGGGGTCCCTCGGCCAGAACGCGTACTTCGCCGCAACGTGGAAGCACAGCCGCGCGCCCTCGAAGACGGTGTCGAGCGCGCCCTCGTCGCCGATGTCGCCCGCGACCACCTCCGCGTCGATCCCGTCGAGCGCCTCGGCCGCGGTCGACTCGGTGCCCGGCTCTGCGATCGCGACGACGTGCGCGCCTCGCGCGCCTAGCGCTCGCGCCACGGCCGAGCCGATGAAGCCGAGCGCGCCCGTGACGACGACGCGGTCGCCGCGTTCGATCGAGCTCACGTCACGTTCGTCGAGACGCCGGCTGGGTGACGGCGGCGAGGCGAGCGGCGCATCGAGCCCCTCGCCATCGCGGACGTCGTCTCGACGAGCAGGCCGCCTCGGCGGTGCGCGTCGGCGAGCACGTCGTCAAGGGCAGCGAGGACGAGGTCGATCTCGGCCTCGCCCACCGTGAGCGCGGGGAGCAGCTTGATCACGTTGACGCTGTCCGCGGCCACCTGGGTCAGGATCCGGTGCCGGTGGAAGAGGGGCAGCACGATCGTCTGGGCGAAGAAGGCCGGCCGGATGCGCTCTGTCATCCGCCACATCGCCTTGAGTCGTCTCGACGCCGGCTCGCCGAACTCGATGCCGATCATCTGGCCCTTGCCGCGGACGTCGACGACGAGCTCGTAGCGCTCCTGCAGCGCGCCGAGGCGCTCCAGCCAGAGGTCGCCCATCGCGCGCGCGTGCCCGACGAGCCCCTCGTCGTCGACCGCCGCGAGCGTCGCGAGGCCCGCCACCATGGCGAGCGGGTTCTGCTTGAACGTCGTGGAGTGCACGAGTGCGCGGTCCATCGACGAGTAGACCGACCGGAACACGTCGTCTCGGGCGAGCATCGCCGCCACCGGGATGAACCCGCCGGAGAGCGCCTTCGACGCGCAGATGATGTCGGGGGTGACGCCGAGCTGCTCGTGGCACCAGAACGAGCCCGTGCGCGCGACCCCGGTCTGCACCTCGTCCATGACGAACAGCGCGCCCGCCTCGTGGCACGCGCGCTCCGCGCCCTGCCAGTAGGCGGGGGGTGCCTCGTAGACGCCCTTTCCCTGGATCGGCTCGGCGATGAACGCGGCCACGTCGCCACGTGCGAGTGCGCCACGGAGCGCGTCGAGGTCGCCGAACGCCACCTCTTCGACGTCGGCGAGCAACGGGCCGAAGCCCTCCTTGAACGAGGTGCCGCCGTTGAGCGAGAGCGCGCCGAGCGTCAGGCCGTGGTAGGCGTGCGAGCAGTACAGGACGCGGCGTCGCTTTGTGAACGACCGCGCGAACTTGATCGAGGCCTCGACCGCCTCGGCGCCCGAGTTGCAGAAGTAGGCCCGCTCGATGCCGGGGTGGCTGCGGTCGCAGAGCGCCTCGGCGAGCAGCCCTGGGAGGAGGGCGCAGTCGATCTGCACCATGCTCGGCAGGTCGAGGTCGATCGCTTGATGCAGGGCCGCCTTGACCCCGGGATGGCTCCTGCCGAGGGCGAACACGCCGAACCCCGAGAGCAGGTCCAAGTAGCGGTCGCCAGCGTCGTCCCACAGCCACGGCCCCTCGCCGCGCACGTAGGTCCGATCGAAGCCGAGCGTTCGGAGCACGCGCGGAAGCTGCGGATTGAGGTGGGCCTCGTGCAGCGCGAACTGCTCCCCGCGATGGTCGCGGAACGCGGCGTCGACGTCGAAGGGCACACGACCTCCTGGGTCGTCCGATCCTACTGTTCGGGTCACCGTCGTCGGACCTGTCACGATCGTGCAATGGTCGCCACTCGAGTCGTGCCGTGGCGTCCCTTGGTGTTCAAGCTCGCGCTCGTCGCGATGGCCGTCGGATTCGGGACGTTTGGCGCGACCACCGCGCTGGGTGACGTCGCCAAGGCCTTCGGCACGACGACGGGTCAGTCGTCGTTCACCGCGCGCGTCGGGCTGTCCGGCTCGACGCTCGGGCTCGGCCTCGGCGTGCTTCGCGCGGCGTCGCTGGCCGCGCTGCCGCTCGCCGCACTGGGCGACCGGTGGGGTCGTCGGCGCATCCTGTACCTGTGCGGGGTCACGGGGCTGTGCGTGACGGCGCTCGCGTCGCTCAGCCCCAGCTACTGGTGGTTCGTCGCGCTGTTCGCGATCGCGCGCCCGGTGCTGTCGGCCGCGAGCTCGCTGGCGACGGTGATGACCGCGGAGCTCACCGGCTCGCGGATGCGGATCACGGCGCTCGCCGTGCTCTCAGCCGGCGCCGCGGTCGGCGCGGGGCTCAACGTCATCCTGCACGGCGCGCTGCGCGGGTCGCACGGCTTTCGCATCCTGTTCGCCGCAGCGATCATCCCGGCAGTCGCCGTCGCGGCGCTCGTGCGCCGCCTCCCTGAGACCCACGGCAGGACGACCGCCACGGAGCACGCCGCGAGACTCGGTGCGATCCCGAGGGAGCTATGGGGCCGGCTCGCGATCGTGATGGGGGTGTTCGCCGCGGTGAACGCGATCAACGGGCCGGCGGGGGGGTTCGCGTTCGTCTACTCCGAGGACATCTTGAAGCTCTCGCCGCGCTACGTGTCGACGGTCGTCACACTGTCGGCGCTCACCGGCGTCGCGGGGCTCCTCGTGGGCCGGTGGATCGCCGACCGCCACGGGCGCCGCCCCGCTGTGGCGATCGGCATGCTCGCGATCGCCGCCACCAGCCTCTACGCCTACTCGGGGGGCCGCACCGCCTTCTCGGTCGGGTACGTCGTGGGCGTCTTCGCCGCGGCGATGTGGGTCCCGGGGATGGCCGCGCTCAGCACCGAGTCGTTCCCCGAGTCGGTCCGCGCCTCCTCTGGGGGCTGGGTCATCGTCGCTGGCGTCCTCGGCGCGCTCGCGGGGATCACGGTCTTCAGCGTGGTCGCCGACGCGTCCTACAGCTCGGGGACCCACGGGTCCGGGTCCCTCGCGCTCGCCGCGGCCGCGGCCTTCCTGCCGGCCCTCCCGGTGTGCTACTTCCTTCGCCGGCTGCCGGAGACCAAGGGCGCCGCGCTCACCTGATCGGCTCGTCGGACCGCACCGCGACGGTGGCCACGACCGGACGGTGGTCGCTCTCGCGGCGGTCGAGCGCCTGACCATCGAGCACGTCCAGCGGCCCGCGCACGAACAGGTGGTCGAGCTGGCTGTGGGGGCGCCAGGACGGCCAGGTCCGTCCCCTCGCCGCCTGTCGCCACCCACGGAGCACGGCACGGGCAACCGGGCCCCAGCAGTTGAGGTCGCCGCCGAGGATCGCGGGTTGCGTGATCGGGCTCAGCGCGTCGAGGTCGCCGGTCAGCTCGCGGTACTGGCCGATCGAGCCGTGCGAGAGGTGCGCGCCGTGCAGCCCGAACGCGAGGAGCACTCCCGAGGGGTGCTCGAGGGTGACGACGACGAGCCGCCGGCGCGCGCGATCCCGCGCCAGGTGACGAAGCTCGACCGCCTCGTGGGCGAGCACGGGCAGCCGTGAGACCACTGAGACGCACCACTCGCCTCGTTCCACGCCGCTCGCCGCCGCGAGTCGTCGCGCCGCCGCGCCCGTCACGGGCAGCTCGGAGTCCAGGTACAGCCCGTGGTTGCCGTGCAGCAGCGAGTCACGCGGCTGCCAGCTCGCCTCGCCCACGCCGCCGGTCACGCGATGTCCCGTCGCGAGCGGGTACGTGCACGCGACCGCGCCGCTTCGCGCTGCGATCTCTGCGGCCAGGTCGGTGGTCTCGCTGCGCCACGCCTCTTGGAGGAAGAGCACGTCGGCGTCGAGCCCCACGGCCGCGTCCACCACGCTCGTCGGGCGTCCCCACCCGTCAACGCCCGCGTGCAGGTTGTACGACGCGACGCGGAGGGGCGCGGGCACGGGGCACCCTACGTCGGTGGTCGACGGGCGCTGTGGCAGGCTCGGTGCATGTCCGAGATCTCCACTGACCTCGGTCGACGCATGTGGTGGGTCGATGCGTTCATCGGCGAGGGCGCCCGCGGCAACCCCGCGGCGGTGGTGCTCTTGGAGAGCGACCTCGACACCGCCGAGTGCCAGCAGATCGCCTCTGAGCTGAGCGTGTCGGAGACCGCGTTTCTGCGGTGGGTCCGAGACGGCTGGCAGCTTCGCTGCTTCACCCCGACCGTCGAGGTGGACCTCTTCGGGCACGCGACGCTCGCCGCGCTGCACGTGCTCGGCACCGAGCTGCGCACCGCGGAGCGCGAGTTCGTGTTCTCGACGAGGTCCGGTCCGATCGTGGGGCGGCTCGCCTCGCAGCGGCTCACGATTGAGCTGCCGCGCCACGAGGTCGCCGAGGTCCCCGCCGACGGCATCGAGCGCGCGCTCGGGCCGGTGGCCCACGCCTGGACGACCGAGGCCGGCGGCCTGGTCGCGCTCGTGGACTCCTTCGACTCGCTGTGCGCGCTCGATCCCGACGCCGTGGAGATGTTCTTGGTCCCCGCGTCGCTGATCATCGCCGTCGCCGAGGGCGGGATCGACTCGGACGTGGCGATCCGGGTCTTCGCGCCGCGCCTTGGGATCCGAGAGGACGCCGTCACCGGCCGCGCGATGTGCGCGCTCGCCCCGATCTGGCACGCCCGCACCGGCGAGGACCGGCTGCTCGCCCGGCAGGTCTCCACGCGCGGCGGGGTGATGGCGGCCGCGCTGTTCGACGACCACGTCGAGGTGATCGGCCGTGCGCGGACGTTCCTGTCGGGTGAGCTGTGGGTGTAGGCGACCCGACGGACCGCACCCGCGTGCGACGCGCGCCGAAGAAGGCGCGCTACGACGAGGCGACGGTCCACGCGATCATCGACAGCGTCCCGCTCTGCCACGTGGGCGTCGCCCTCCAGGGATCCGGCGACGTCGTGGTGCTCCCCTTCCTGCACGCGCGCGTCGGCACCGACGTCTACCTGCACGGCAGCAGGTCGAACCACCTCTTGGGGTCCCTCGTGGCCGCGCCGCGCGCGTGCGCGACGTTCACGTCGTTCGACGGCCTGCGCGTGGCGAGGACGGGGTTCCACAGCTCGGTCACCTATCGGAGCGTCGTGGCGTTCGGCGCGGTGCGAGCGCTGGACGACGCGGCCGAGGTCGGCGTCGCGCTGGACGCGCTCGTCGAGGCGATCCTGCCCGGGCGCACCGCGGAGATCCGCCAGCCCAACGAGCGCGAGCTGGCCTTGACCTCGGTCGTCGTGCTCTCGATCGCCGAGGCGTCGGCGAAGGTGTCCGAGGGGCCGACCGAGGACGAGCCTGAGGACCTCGACTCGGCGGTCTGGGCGGGCGACGTCCCCGCGTCGCTCGTCTACACGGACCCCGTGGGCGCGACCGACGGGGCGATGGCGCGAGGTGCGATCCCCGTCCCTCCGAGCGTGCGCGCGCTGCTCGGGCGGTGAGCGACCCGAGGTCCGCGCCGCTTGCCCGAGCGCTCGCGGACCTCGTGCCGATCGACGAGGCCGAGCGCGAGGACCGCGACTCGACCTGCGAGCTGCTCGAGCGCGTCGAGCGCCCCTTCGACGAGGACGACCAGCCCGACCACGTGACGGCGTCGGTGTTCTGCGTCTCGCCGCTCGGGGCGCTCCTGCTGTGCCATCGCCGCCTCGGGATCTGGGTCCAGCCCGGCGGGCACGTGGATCCCGGCGAGTCGCCGACCGGCGCGGCGCTGCGCGAGCTGCGTGAGGAGACCGGCGTCGTGGCGGTCCACCTCGACCCGCCGCACCTGGTCCACGTGAACGTCCACCCGGGGCCGCGCGGCCATCGGCACTTCGACTGTCGGTGGCTCGTCGAGGCGCGCCGCACCGAGCTGCGACCGGGGACCGGCGAGAGCCAGGAGCTCGGCTGGTTCCTCCCCGACGCAGCGCTCGAGCGGTGCGAGCCGTCGCTGCGGACCGGCCTCGGCAAGGCGCTCGACGCCGCACGGCGTCTCGGGCTCGCACCCGTAGCATCGTGGACGCCATGAACGACGCACTGCTCGCACTCGCCGACCACGACGAGGCGACGGTGCGCGCCCGACACGCCGTCACGCACCCGCCGTCCCAGGCCGCGCACGACGAGGCACTCGCGGGCCTGCGGGCGCTCGCCGTGGAGGTGCGCGAGCTCGAGTCGGTCCGTGCCCCGCTCGCGGACCGAGCCGCGGTGCTCGAGCGCGACGCCATCGCCGCGAGGGACCGAGCGACGGTGATCTCGCAGCGCCTCGCGACCTCGACCGGCGCCGGCCGAGAGCTCGAGGCGATGGAAGAGGAGCGCGCCTCGCTGGCGTCGCGCGCGTCCCAGCTCGAAGACGACCAGCTCGAGCTGCTCGAGCAGCTCGAGCCGCTCGACGCCGCGGTCGAGGGGCTGCGGGCACGCGCGACAGACCTTGTCGCGCGCCGAGACGAGACCGAGCGCGCCGTCGCAGGGGAGCGCGCCAGCGCCGACGAAGCCCTCCGCACCCTCGAGGCGGCACGTCCCGCGCTCGAGGGCGCGCTCGACCCCGCGCTCCGCGCCCGCTACGACAAGGCGGCCGCGCACCTCGGGGCGAGCGGCGCGGCGCGGCTCGTCGACGGGCGCTGCGGCGGGTGCCGGATCGCCGTGCCGGCCGCCGTTGCCGACCGCCTCCTTCACGGCGGGGACGCCGACTTGGTCTTGGCCTGCGACGAGTGCGGACGGCTGCTCGTTCGCTGATGCTCGTCCTGGTCCGACACGGGCGCACCGCGTGGAACCGCGAGCGGCGCTTCGTGGGTCGCACCGACGTGCCCCTCGACGACGTCGGGCGCGCCCAGGCCCGTGCCGCCGGCGCGCTGCTCGGTGAGGTCGCAGAGCTGCGAACGAGCCCGCTCGTGCGCGCGACCGAGACCGCCGCGCTGCTCGGTACGGGACGCGACGCGAGCGTGGACGAGGCGTTCATCGAGCTCGACTACGGCGAGCTCGAGGGGACCGAGGTGGCGAGCGTCGACCACAACTGGTGGCGGGCCCTTCGCGAGGACCCCGCCGCGCCGATGCCCGGCGGCGAGTCGCTCGTCGAGCTCCAGGCACGCGTCGACGCGGCGGCGGACGCGCTGTTCTGCGACGACGGTCAGGGCGCACGCCAAGAGGGCGTCGACGTGGTCGTCGTCAGCCATGTCGGGCCGATCAAGGCGGCGGTGGCCTGGGCACTCGGGGCAGACCCGGGTACCACGCACCGCCTCCGGCTCCACAACGGCTCGCTCACCACCATCGCCTGGGGGATCGCGGGACCGGTCCTCGTCAACTACAACGTCCTGCCGCGGGCTGGCGCCTAGGTCGTGGCGATGAAGGCGGCCAGGACCTCGCCGAGCGGCGCGCCGCGGTCCTCTTGGAGGAAGTGGCCCGCGCCGGCGATCGTCGTGTGCGCCTGGCCCGCCGCCCCAGGGACGACCTCGAGGAACTTGCGGTCCGCCCCGCGCGTGATCGCGTCGCCGTCCGAGTAGCAGCACAGGAACGGACGCTCGAACCGCGCGAGCGCCTCCCACGCGGCGCGGTTCGCGCCGGCGGCGGGGTCCTCGCGCGAGGTCGGCACGAGGACCGGCAGCTGGCGTGGGCCCTCCTTGTAGCGGTCGTCGGGGAACGGCGCGTCGTAGGCGGCGACCACGCCGTCGTCGAGCGGCGTGGCGCAGCCGCCCGCGACGATCCGGCCGATCGGCAGGGACTCGGCGGTCTGGGAGAAGGTCTGCCATGCCAAGAAGGCCTCGGAGGTGCGCTCGTCTCCGGTCGGGAGCCCCGTGTTGCCCACCGCGACGCGCCGGAACCGGTCCGTGTGCTCTGCGACCAGCCGCAGTCCCAGCAGGCCGCCCCAGTCCTGCCCGAACGCCGTCACGTCGATGAGGTCGAGCTCGGAGAAGAGGGCCGCACGCAGCCACTCCACATGGCGCGCGTAGGTGTGCTCGGTGCGAGCGGAGGGCTTGTCGCTGCGGCCGAACCCGATGAGGTCGGGCGCGACCACGCGGTGGCCCGCGGCCACGAGCGGCGGGATCACCGAGCGGTAGAGGAACGACCACGACGGCTCGCCGTGCAAGAGGAGGGCCGTCTCGCCCGAGGGGCTCGGCCCGGTGTCGACGAGCGCCATCCCGAGTGGCTCGCCGCCGGTCGGGTCGGGGACCTCGACGGTGCGCACGGGGACGTCGAAGTCAGGCAGGGCGTCGAAGCGCGCAGCAGGGGTCCGAAGTCGGTCCATCAGACGGCACCTCTCGTCGCGGGCCGCGCCGCGGGCCACCCGCCCCTGAGGGCGGGTGGCGCAGCGCGATGGCCCCCCCAGCCAATGGCGCGACGGTAGCGGTGCGCGCTTTCGCAGGCAAGCGGGGGCGTGCCGGCCCGTTCCTATGCTTCGGTCGACACGAGGGACGGAGGACGGATGCGACGACGACGGCTGGGACAGGGGCTGGAGGTCTCCGCACAGGGGCTCGGCTGCATGGGGATGAGCGAGTTCTACGGCGAGCGCGACGACGACGAGTCCATCGCGACGATCCACCGAGCCCTGGAGCTGGGCGTGGACTTCCTCGACACCGCGGACATGTACGGCCCGTTCACGAACGAGCGCCTCGTCGGGCGCGCGATCGCCTCGAACCGCGACGCGTACGTGGTCGCGACCAAGTTCGGCAACGAGCGCACGGAGGACGGCAGCTTCCTCGGGGTCAACGGGCGCCCGGACTACGTGACGGCGGCGTGTGACGCCTCGTTGCAGCGCCTCGGCATCGAGACGATCGACCTGTACTACCAGCACCGCGTCGACCGCGCCGTCCCCGTGGAGGAGACCTTCGGCGCGCTCGCCGAGCTCGTCCGGCTGGGCAAGGTTCGCCACCTCGGGATCTCAGAGGCATCCTCGGCGACGATCCGCCGGGCCCACTCGGTGCACCCGCTCACCGCGGTGCAGTCGGAGTACTCGCTGTGGACGAGGGACCCCGAGGCCGACGTGCTCGCGACCTGCCGAGAGCTCGGCATCGGCTTCGTCGCCTACAGCCCGCTCGGCCGAGGCTTCCTCACCGGCGCGATCTCGAGCAGCGACGAGCTGGAGGCGTCGGACTCACGCCAGTTCATGCCACGGTTCGCGAGCGACAACGCCGAGCACAACGCCAAGCTCGTCGAGGTCGTGAAGGAGATCGCGCAGTCGCTCGACGCGACGCCCGCCCAGGTCGCGCTCGCCTGGGTACTCGACGTGGGCGACGACGTCGTCCCCATCCCCGGCACCAAGCGCCGCACCTACCTCGAGCAGAACGTCGCGGCCGACCGCCTCGAGCTGCCCGACGACGCGGCGATCACGCTGGCCGAGGTGTTCGCGCCTGGCGCGGCGCTCGGCGACCGCTACCACGAGCGGGGCATGCAGACGCTCAACGGCTAAGTCAGCGCACCGTCGCTGATCGTGCGCGTCGTCGTCGCCCACGACTCCACGCGCTCGTCGTGCGTGGCGACGAGCACGCCGGCGCCGCTGGCGTCGAGCGCCGCCAGGACCAGCGCGCACGATGTGTCGTCGAGCCCCGCGGTCGGCTCGTCCAACAGGTAGAGGTCGGGTTCGCCGGCGAGCAGCCGGGCGAGCGCGAGCCGGCGCAGCTCGCCCGCGGACAGGCCGTCGCCACGCGCGCCGATGACGGCCTCGAGGCCGCCCCGTGGCGCCAGGACCGAGCCGAGTCCGACCCGCTCGAGCGCCGAGAGCAGTGAGCCGTCGCTGTGTCCCCGACCCAGGTCCAACACGTCTCGGACCCGCCCGTCGAGCAGCCCCGGATGCGTGGGCAGCCAGCCCACCGCGCGGCGAAGCGATGCTTCGTCGAGCTCGTCGACGTCGACCTCCGCCAACGTGACGCGACCCGCCCGCGGTGGCTCGAGGCGCGCCGCGACCGCGAGGAGGGAGGACTTGCCCGACCCGGTCGGCCCGACGACGCAGATCTCGGCCCCCACGGGGACCGTGATGGCGACCTCGTGCAGCAGCACCGCCGCGCCTGGCGCCGCCGCGACGTCGACGTGCTCGAGCGACAGCGGCCCTCGGGACGCGTCGGTCGTGCCGGTGGGCACCGGGTGCTCGAGCGTGCCGAGCCGGGCCGCGGCGCCCGCGACCGTGCCGAGGGGCTCGAGTGCCGATGGGATCGCGGCGAGCAGCTCCCCGCACGCGAGCGTCGCGAGCAGGACGCCCGCGCTGAGCGCCGGGCTCGAAGTCGGGATCCGCACCGCCGCGGCGGCAGCCACGACGGCGCCGGCGGCGCACAGCGCGGCGATGACGCCGAGCGCGGCGACGATCGAGCGGCGTCGGGCGGTCAGCTCATCGCAGCGGCGCACGAGGGCGAGCGTCGTCGCCTTGTGGTGTGCGGTTGCGCCCAGGAGTGAGAGCGACTCGGCGCGGTGGGCGAGCTCGACGACGCGTGCCGCGATCGTGCCGCGGAGCTCCGCCTCGGCGATCCCGTGACGTGCGACCGTGTCGGCCCACAGCCACGTCGCTGCTGCCACCGCGGCGCTGGCGACGAGCACCGCGACCCCCGCGGCCGGGACGGCGATCGCGAGAAGCGCCGATGCGACGACGAGGGCCAGGAGCGACGAGGAGGCAGGGACGAGCACGCGGACCCACAGGTCCTGGAGCCGGTCGGCGTCACCCAGGCACCGTGCCAGCAGGTCCCCTGATCGCGCAGCGCCGAGGCGCGAGGGTGACCAGGTCGAGACGCTGTCGAGCAGCCAGGTGCGCCACCCACTGAGCCCGCCCAGCCCGAGGTCGTGTGCGCTCACCCGCTCGGCGTGCCGCAGCGGAGCGCGCAGGAACGCCACGACCTCGACGGCGACCAACAGCCCCGCGACCGCGCTCAAGCCGGGACGCGACGCGGACCACGTGAGCAGCGCCGTCGCACCGCCGACGAGCGCAACGCCAGCGAGCTGCGCGAGTGCCCCGACGCCGATCGCCCGCGCGACGGTCCGACGCGGCGGCGCCCCTCTCCGAAGCGCCGCTGCGAGGACCGCGGCGGGCCGCCGGTCGCTCACCGTGTCCCGGCCATGAGCCCGAGGTCGATCCTGGGCGCGTCTGCTTGCAGGGTCCTGTCGTGAGCGACCTCGATCACGGTGCGAGTCGTGAGGAACTCGCTGAGCGAGTGTCGCAGGGCGACGAGCGACGCGTCGTCCAGGTGCGCGCCGACCTCGTCCAAAAGCAGCACGCCCGGGTCACGAAGCACCGCTCGACAGAGCGCAACCCGCGTTCGCTCCCCGGCGCTCAGGAGCCGGCCCTCCTCTCCGACCTGTGCGTCGAGGCCGCCCGCGGCGCGCTCGACCAGCGGCATCAGCCCGCATCGCTCGATGGCGCCGTTGAGCGCCTCGTCGTCGACGGCGCCGAGGCCGAGTACCAGGTTGTCGCGGAGGGTTCCTGCCACGAGGCACGGACGCTGATCGACCGCAGCGAGGAGGGCGCAGCGCTGCCGGGCGGAGAATCGAGTGGGGTCCGAGTTGCCGACGAGGATCGCACCCCGAGCGGTCGGCAAGGCGCCGGCGATGGCGCGGAGCACGGTGGTCTTGCCGCTCCCCGACGGCCCCGCGAGAACGAGCGAGCCGCCCGGACCCACGAAGAACGAGAGATCTTCGATGATCGGCGAGGCGCTCGCCGACGGCGCGATCGAGGCATGGCGGACCGAGACCGCAGCCGGCGACGCCGCGACCCGGGGGAGCAGCGAGCCCGGTGAGTCGGACACGTCGCTCGCCGCGCCCGCAACGGTGTCGAGGACGCGGATCGCCGCTCGGCCGTCCGCGCCGGCGTGGAACGCGGCCCCCGCGGCACGCAGGGGTGCGAACACCTCGGCGGTCAGCAGCACCGCGGCCAGCGCGTGGCCGAGCGAGACCGAGCCATCCAGCAGCCGGAACCCGTCGACCATCGCCACGAGCCCGATCGCGGTGCCCGCAAGCACGTCGAGGGCGGTTGCGGACTGCAGTCCGATGCGCAGCGAGCGTCGCGTCGACTCGACGGCCCGGTTCGTGGCGCCGGCGAGCTCGGCTCGTCCCTGCGTCATGGCGCCGAGGGCACGCAACTCGACGGCGCCATCCAGTAGCTCGAGCGCGCGAGTCGAGAGCGATCGCAGCCGCCCGATCCCCACCTCTGCCTCGCGGGTCGATCGCCGTCCGATCCGGACCATCGCAAAGGGTGCGACCACGAGCACGCAGCCGGCGATGAGCGCGGACAGCGGGTCGATGAGCCCCACCACGACCAGCACGAGCACCGGCACGACCGCCCCCACCGTGCGGGCCGGGACCGCGCGTGCGACGTACGCGCCGATGTCGTCGGCGCTGCGCCCGACGAAGCTCGATGCGGACCCCGCGGACACCGGCGCGCCGTGACCGACCGCGTCGAGGAAGACCCGTCGTGCCTCGAGCGACGCCGTCGCCGCAGCGCGGCGCTCCGCGCTGCTCAGCCCTGCCCGCGCAGCGCCGCGCACCGCGACGAGGCTGGCGAGGACGAAGGCCACGAACAGCACGGACACGCGCACCGTCCCGTCCGTCCTCGTCATCGCGACCACGAGGACCGAGGCGACGAGGGTCGTCAGCACGCTGATGGTGGCGACGAGCACCTGGAAGAACTCGAGGTCCCAGAGCCGCCAGTCGCCGTGGAGCAGCCGCGTGCGCCATTGCTTGAGCACGCGGGCGTCCAGCTGTGCAATGTCAGCTGGTTCGGCCACGACCGACGAGCCTACGGTTCGACCGGTCGGGCTCCCTCGACGTCGGGCAGCGCGCGGGCTGGGCCCTCGAGCCAGTCACGCAGCGCCCTCGTTGCCCTGCAGTCGTCCTCGTTGTACGCGAACAGCCGCTCGCGCGCGGGCGCGGCAAGCGGCCCGTCGCGCTGGATCGCGTCTTCGTACCACGCCATTGACGCCTCGCCGCTCGGGTCCTCGTCGCGCCACCGGAACCCGGCTGCCCCCGCCACCACCTTGAGGCCGGCAGGCCCCGCGGTTTGGATCTGGGAGGTCACGACCTGGTGCATGTCGACGAGCTGCGCGCCGAGCACCGCGTCGAGCGCCGCGGCCGACGGGAGGCCGGGCACGCCCGACTCCATGGCGCGGCGCATCTGGCCCCGCTCGGCGTGCTCCCAGAAGCAGTAGAGGCCGACCGAGCGGCCGGCGCCCTGGGCGGCGAGGACGGTCGAGGCGAGCCAGTCGAAGAACTCGACGAAGAGGCGGCCCTCGGACGCCTCGCTCAGCGCTCCCCACTCGACGAACGCCCTGTACCCCTCGTCCACGCCGGGCGTCGCGACCTTCGCCGTCACGAGCGTGCCCCAGAGGTAGGTCGCGTTGTCGTAGCTCTCCATGTCGATGTCGATCTCGATCTCGGCGCGCCTCGCGTCGAGCTCGTGCGCGTCGACGAGTCGCAACATCGTGCCGGCGACCTCCACGCGCGCGCGCAGGACGAGTCGGCCCGCGTCCTTCAGGCGACGCCCGACCGCGACCGCGCTCGGCGTCGAGTCGTCGCAGGGCTCATCAGTGGTCGCGCGTCCTCGGCCGACTTCGGCCAGATCGAGCGACGCGAGCCCCCGCCTCGTGGTCACGCCGTGGTCGCGGAGCAGCTCCTGCTCGGTGGCGTCGGTGAACCGCACGAGGCTCACGTCGTCGACCCGCGCGAGCTCGTCATGACACGTCGTGGCGAACGGGCAGCTCTCGCACTCGCGATGCCACCACGGGGCGCCCGGACGGGGCAGTCGGGGGTCGGCGTTGCGCGCCTCGGTGGCGGCGAGGAAGCCGACGCGCTCTGCGAACCGGGCGTCGTACTGCTCGAGCGCCGAGCCGCGACCGTCGAGCGCCTCGTCGAGTCGGAACCACCACAGCGCAGCGCTGCGATCCACGATGCCGGCGATCGCGGGACCGGCTTGGGGCAGGTCCAGTCCCTCAAGCATCCGGTGGTGGTGCGCGAGGCGCGAGAGGTCGCGCTGCCACGCACCCCCCTTGCGGAGCCGTCGACCCTCTCGCACCAGTGCAGCGGCGGGCGTCGGCGCGTCGAGCGACGACGCGAGGAGCCGCTTGGTGCCCTCGGTCGTGACGAAGTGGTTGTGGACGTCGACGGGTCGCCACGCCCTCGCACCGTGGTCGGTGTCAGCGACGAGCAGCGACGGCGAGCCGTGCCGCCGGGCGCGCTCGTCGCGGGGGAGCCGAGGGCGGACGATGACATCGACGTCAGTGTCACCGAGGAGTCCCACCGTCGCCGCCTCGTCCAGCCGTGCGTCGGCCGCGCGAGCACCGAGCAGCTCGAGCAGGCGGGTGGCGACATCGAGACGGTGCCCCCCGGCGGCGTCCAACCTCCGTCGTGCCGTGTCATCCTGCTCCCGCGACACCTCGGGGCCGTTCAGCGCGTCGTGCTCGAGGACCGTGCGGAACGCACAGCGCGCAGCCGCCCCCGCGTCGAGCGTGGCTGCGCGGGACGTCACCTTGGCAGGACCACGTCGCCACCATGATCGTTGCGCCAAGACGCCCACAACGCTGCGTACTCGCCGTCGGACGACAGCAGCTCCTCGTGGGTGCCGAGCTCGATGATCTTGCCGTCGGCGACGACGGCGACGCGGTCGGCGTCGTGGGCGGTGTGGAGTCGGTGTGCGATGGCAACGACCGTACGCCCGTCCAGCACCGCCGACAGCGACCGCTCGAGGTGACGGGCGGCCCGAGGGTCCAAGAGGCTCGTCGCCTCGTCCAGGACCAGCGTGTGCGGGTCGGCGAGGACGAGCCGCGCGAGCGCGAGCTGCTGTGCCTGCGGGGGAGAGAGCTGGTGGCCCGTCGACCCGAGCTCGGTTGCCATCGCGTCAGGGAGCATGTCGACCCACTCGAGTGCGTCGACCGCGTCGAGCGCCTTGCGCAGCTCCTCGGGCGACGCCGTCGGACGGGCAAGCAGCAGGTTGTCCGAGAGCGTGCCGATGAAGACGTGGTTCTCCTGGGTGACGAGGGCGACGTGGCCACGCAGGTCGTCGAGCTCGAGGTCGACGAGCGGGACGCCGCCCACCTCGACGGACCCGGTGCGCGGGCGGTCGATGCCGCCGAGCAGGCGTCCCAACGTGGACTTGCCCGCACCCGAGGGGCCGACGACCGCGAGGCGCTCCCCTCGCCCGAGCTCGAGGTCGATCCCGCAGAGCACGTCGTGGTTCGCCCGGTAGGCGTAGCGGACGTCTCGCACCTTGATCTGCTCGTCGGTCGGGACCTCGCCCGTCGCGACACGGTCGCTCTCGACGAACGAGACGCCGATGAGGCGCGCCATCGACGTCGAGCCGACCTGCAGCTCGTCGAGCCAGGAGATCACGCGGTCCACCGGGTCCATGAGCGCGATCGCGTAGATCGTGACCGTGGTCGCCTGCCCGATCGTGATCACGTGGTGGATGGCGAGGAGCCCCGCCCACAGCAGGGTGCCGGCGCCCGCGAGCGAGTACGCCATCTCCACGGACGGGAACCAGCGCAGGCGCAGGCCGAGCGTGTACATCTCGGCGTCGTAGGCCTCGCCGAGGTTCGCGTCGATGCGACGTCGCTGGCGACGCGACAGTCGGAGCGCGTCGACCGTCCTCGCGCCGTCGACGGTCTCTGAGATGGTGCCCGACATCGTGGCGTAGGCGGCACGCTCCCGGAGGTAGCCGGCCGCCGCGTAGCGCAGGTATCTGCGCGTCGAGAAGTACAGGATCGGCACGGCAACGAACACGCCGAGCGCACCGATCGGCGAGATGAACAGCATGGCGATGAAGGTGATCACGCTGGTGAGCAGCGCGACCATCCACTCGGGCACCGCGAAGCGGACGGTTCGCGACAGCGCCTCCATGTCGTTGGTCGTGCGGCTCAGCAGATCGCCCGTGCCCGCGACCTCGACCGACGAGAGCGGAAGGCTCAGGACGTCCTTGAGGAAGTTCTCGCGAAGCCTCGAGAAGACGGTCTCACCGAGGACGTAGCTGCGACGTCGCGACAGGAAGGTGAAGAGGCTCTGGAGGAGCGCTGCGCCCAAGAGGATCGCGACCAGCACGTCTGCGTGACCGGTCGAGAGCTTGTGCGTGCTGATCTGCTCGACCAGCTGGCCGATCACGATCGGCCCGACGAGGCCGGCGACGGCGGCGACCGCGTAGAGCGAGAACGTCGACACGAGCTCGCGCCGGTGCTCGCGGCCGAGCGACGCGGCGTGCTCGCGGACCTGCGCGGGCGTGGCGATGGGAAGGATGCTCATGCGTCGTTCCCCCTCAGGATGAGGGCGCGATAGGACGGATCGGACTCCAGCAGCTCGTCGTGGTGCCCCCTCGAGACCACGACGCCACCCGAGATGTAGAACACCTCGTCGGCTCGCTCGAGCAGCAACGGGCTGGTCGTCGCGACGACGGTTCCCTTCTCGCCGCGCGCCTCGCGGAGACGCTGGGCGATGCGCCCCTCGGTATGGGTGTCAACGGCAGACGTCGGCTCCACGAGCACCAAGAACTCCGGATCGAGCAGGAGCACCCTTGCGAGCGAGAGCCGCTGGCGCTGCCCGCCCGAGAAGCTCCGCCCGCGCTCTTCGACGGTCGTGTCGAGCCCGTCGGCGAGCGCGTCGAGCACGTCTTCGGCGCTGGCGCTGTCGATCGCCTCGAGGATCGCCCGGTCGTCCGCGCTGTTGTGGGGCGTGAGCTCCTCTCGGAGCGGGCCTGTGAAGAGGCGCGGTTCGACCTCGCTCACGACGACTCGAGTCCGCACGTCCTCAACGGACATCTCACGAAGCGCGACGCCGCCGAGGGAGGCCTCCGACCACTCGGGCGCGCCGGGTGGCGTGAACCGCCCGAGCCGATCCGCGATCGCCTGGGCCTCCTCGGGCGTCTCGGTCACGAGCGCGGTGACCTTTCCCGATGCCGCCTCAAACCCGGAGTGCGGATCGACGAGCGTGCCCCCCGGGAGCGGTGCGGCGACGGGCACGATGGGGCTCGTGGTCGACGCGGTGACGGTGAGGACGGCGATGACCTTTCGAGCCCCGATGTACCCGCGCGTCGCGGCGATCACGGCCTCGATGCCGGT
>DATBQT010000128.1:0-2407 GCA_036560685.1 Acidimicrobiales bacterium | reverse complement strand
CGGACTTTTAATCCGTAGGTCGCGGGATCGTGCCCCGCTCGGCCCACCCGATTGATAGGACGAGGCTTTTTGGTCGTTCGAGGCTCGGCTTTCGAGGGTGTTCCTGCACCTTCCCTGCACCTTCGATCGGTGGCGAGCTCGGGAATCGCCTGATCAAGCGGCGCCAGTGGCCCGAGGTCGAGCTCGGCCCACGTCCGGGCCTGGCGCCGGTACCTGTTCACCATCTGGCTGGACTCGTGGCCGGTGCGATCCATCACCCACGTCTCGGTCTTGCCATTCGCGAGGCTCGTCGTGACGAACGTCGCGCGGAGGCCGTGGACGTTGATCTGCCGGTGCGTCGCCGTCGTCTTGAACAGGTCGTCGCGCGTCACTCCCGCCGCGGCCAGTTGGGCGCGGAGCTCCTCGGGGAGGTGCGTATGGTCGACGATGCCGGCGAACACCTTGGCGGTCGCGGGCGGCTCCGTCCGGAGCTCACGCCATCGCTTCAGCGCGACGACGACGGGCGGGTCGAGGGCCCATGCGCGCGGGTCGTCGGTCTTGTTCTCGTCGAGCGCCACCTTGCCGTGCTCGAGGTCGAGGTCGCCCCAAGTGAGCCGCAACGCTTCGTCCTTTCGCATGCCCTCGCGCGCGAGGAAGCCCCAAAGCATGCGGTAGAGGAGGGGAGCCTTCGTGCACCCGAGGAGCGCGGCGTCTTCGGCTGGTTGCAGGTAGCGGCCGACACGCGTCCGGACCTTCGGGAGGAAACCCTTCGGGAGAGGAGAGGCCTTGATCTCCTCGGCCGGATAGACAGCCATGTTCAGGACCTTCGCCAGGACCTGCGCGATCTGACGGCGTGTGGCACTCGACCGTCCCGCCGGGATACGGCGCATCACCTCGTGCGCGTGCTTGAGCGTGATCTCGGTCAGGGGCAAGTGCCCTATCACGGGGTAGACGTGCGCCTCGAGTCGTGAGACGTCGTCGACCGCCGACTTCTTTTCCCTGACGTGGTCGGGGTATTCGCGGTGGAGATCACCGCTCGTCCAGCGCTCGCCGAACTTCCGGAACGTCATCGCGCCCGGCTTCGCCGCCTTCGTCGGCAAAGCCGACAGTCGGATCTCGTCAAGCTCGCGCCGCCGCTTCGCCAGCGAGCGCCGCACGCGGTCGAGGCCGTTCGCAGGATCCTCTCGCCCGACACGCATCGCGATGTCGATGGCGCCTTGGACATCGCCGCTGCGTCCTAGCTCTCGAAGGGCGTCCACGAGATCCTGCAGAGTCGTCGCCCACGCCCGGGCGGCCACTTCGTCGTCCTCGCGAATAATCCCCGAGAGCGAGCGCGCGACGTACTTCTTCGGCGCGACGACGACCCGCGCGAAAATCACGCCGTCGGAGCTGAATGTCGAGCCTTGGGCCTTACGCGGCATGCGACCTTCACGTTAGCAAAGACTGTCGCCGCCACGCGGCTCTTGACGACGCGGTCAAACCACTGGACGCAGGTCTCCGGCTTCGACATGCCGCCGACCGCGTGGGGATAAGGCTTCGCGTACGCCTCGACTGCGGGACCGATCGTCGGCGCACGTCGTCGTGAACTTTCAGGTCAAGATGTCCTCGTGCTTCAGAACGGCAACCACGCTCAACACGCAGGCCGGGGCACCGAACTCGGACCAGCAGCACGCAGCGGACGGCTTGGCTTCCGCACGCTGACACTCGGCGCGCGTTGCGAATTCTGAGAGGCGCGCTCGCGCCGGCTCAACGGACGAAGACTTCCATCGGCTCGTTGTTCGTGGCCGGGCCGTATTGCCAGCGGCACAGGGACTGCGGCCCATAGATGTTCATCGAGGTGAAGTTTCCGCACGCCCAGTAGATGCTCGGGTATTTCGTCACGTTTACCGGATCGGCGCACACGGACGTGGTCCCTGCGTAGAGCGGCACCCAGGAGAGCTTCGCGGCCGTGGCGGAGGGGCCTCCCCACTCGTCGAATCCGCCGTCGGTTCCCTTCGTGAGGACATCAAGGTTCCGGAGATTCTTGATGACGTTGGTGGGCGCTCCGCCGTCGGGATCGCGGGACGTAACCCAGGTGCCAGCGTCGGCGCCGGCGTCCGACTGGAACGAGAGCCGAATGTGAACCTGTGAGCTTTCTTGCGCGAGCTTCTGCACGATCCAATCGGCAAGCCCACCGAGCTTCCCGGGCGCGGGAGCGCGGACCAGCACTCCGGCGTCACCCGCGACGGCGAGGTTCGACGGCGAATCGGCACCCGTGAACGACTGGATCATCGTCCAGCCGCCACCTGAGAACGTCATGTCGCAGTACACCGTGATCGCTGGGTACACGCTTCCGGTCCCGTCCAGGTCGATCGCGTACGTCCCGCTTGGGAGCGTCGCGTTGGCCGCGAGGAGCGTCTTGCACGTGATCGGTGCGGTGGGGTCACCT
>DATBQT010000127.1:0-3069 GCA_036560685.1 Acidimicrobiales bacterium | reverse complement strand
AACGGCGTCGCCGGGCTCAAGCCGGCGGTGGGCGCGATCCCCGCTTCCCAGGTGGTCCCGCTCTCGGCCAGCCAGGACAGCCCCGGCCCGATGGCGCGGACGGTCGCGGACGTCGCTGCGCTCTACGAGATCCTCGCCGCGCTCGACGGCGTCACCGCGCGCGTCGCCGCAGGCGCCACAGGACTCAAGGTGGGCGTGGCGGCAACGCTGCTCACCGGCCACGGCCCCACCGACGCGTGCTTCGAGCAGGCCGTGCGCCTGGTCGAGCGCGCTGGCGCGACCGTCGTCGACACCGCCTACCCCGCGACACCCGACGACGTGGACAAAGACGAGCTGGCGGTGCTCCTCAGCGAGATGGCCGACGACCTCTCTTCGTACCTCGCGGGGCGCGGGGGCGACGGGCCGCGATCGCTCGCCGAGGCGATCGCCTACGAGGACGCGCACCGCGACGTCGAGCTCGAGTTCTTCGGCCATGAGTGCTTCGAACAAGCCGTCGCCACGGGCGGACGTGCGAGCGCCGACTACGCGCCCGCGCGCGCGAGGAACCTCGCCTGGGCGCTCGAGCAGTGCCTCGAGCCCGCTCTGGGCGACGTCGACTTGGTCATCGCGCCCTCCTACGGACCGGCATGGAAGAACGACCTGACCCTCGGCGGCCATCCGGCCTCGTACTCGGGGATCTGCAGCGCCCCGGCAATCGCGGGATGGCCGATCGCGACGGTGCCGATGGGACTCGTCAGCGGCCTGCCCGTCGGGCTCGCCCTCGTCGGGCGACCGGGCAGCGAGCCGGTCCTCCTCGCCGCCGCCGCGGCGTTCGAGCGCGAGGCCGACCTCGTCGACAGCGGGACGCTGATGCCCTGGTTCCACCCCCCGCAGCGCGCGTAGGCGGCGCGACGGGAATACGCACGGCGCGGACGCGTTCCAGTCGTCATGCCCGCAGTCACCGTCGACGACCTCACCACACTCGCGCGCATCGAGCGCCCCGACGCAAGCTCGAAGCCGCGTCCCGTTCGCACGGTACTCACCGCGCCGTCGGGAACAGAAGGCGAGGGGTTCCCGGTGCGACGCGCGTTCCACGGCGTGTCGATGGCGGACCTCGACCCGTTCATCCACATGGACCAGATGGGCGAGGTGCTCTACGCGCCGGGCGAGCCCAAGGGCACGCCGTGGCACCCGCACCGCGGGTTCGAGACCGTGACCTACATGATCGACGGCACGTTCCAGCACCGCGACTCGATCGGCGGAGGCGGGCTGATCGAGAACGGGGGCACCCAGTGGATGACCGCGGGCGCGGGCATCCTGCACATCGAGCGGCCGCCCGAGGAGCTCGTTGTGTCAGGCGGGCTGTTCCACGGGATCCAGCTCTGGGTCAACCTGCCGTCCAGGGACAAGATGATCGACCCGCGCTACCAGGACATCACCCCGGGGGCGGTCACGCTCGCAACCACGCACGACGCGGGCGTGCTCGTGCGGGTGATCGCCGGATCGGTCGGCGACGCGGCGGGACCCGGCAGCACGCACACCCCGATCACGATGGTCCACGCGACGCTCGCCCCGGGCGCCCAGCTCGAGTTGCCCTGGGACCCGCGGTACAACGCGCTCGTCTACGCGCTCGCGGGCGCCGGGTCCGTCGGCGCGGAGCGTGCAGGGCTGCGCGAGGGACAGCTGGCCGTCCTCGGTGCGGGCGACCACCTGGTCGCGGCCGCCGACGAGCGCGGCGACGGCAGGTCCCAGGTGCTCGAGCTGCTCATCTTGGGCGGCCAGCCGATCCGCGAGCCCGTCGCGACCTACGGGCCGTTCGTGATGAACACGCGCGAGGAGCTCGTCACCGCGTTCGAGGACTATGAGGCGGGTCGCCTCGGGACCATCCCGGCCGACGAGCGCTGAGCGGGTCGCGAGGTCGCTGACCGGTCAGTCGAGCCGCGCGGTCGCGGTGCCCGAGAAGACGACCGCGCCTGCCTGGTTCTTCGTCACCACGTCGAAGTCCGCCACGCGCACGCCGTCGCGCTCCTCGACGGCGGTCACGGTCGCCGTCGAGGCCAGCGTGTCGCCGGGCCACACCTGTGCGGTGAAGCGCCCGCCGAAGCGCACCAGCCTCCCCGCGCCGACGTAGTCGGTGAGCATCCGGCCGGTCATGCCCATCGTCAGCATGCCGTGCGCAAAGACGCTCGGGTAGCCCGCGACGGCGGTCGCGAACACCTCGTCGGTGTGCAGCGGGTTGTAGTCGCCCGACGCGCCCGCGTACTGGACGATCTGGGTGCGCGTGAGGTTGTCGACGACCACCGCCTCGTGGGTATCGCCGACGGCAAGCTGCGCAGAGGAGAGCGCCACGTCAGGCCCCCACGGTCTTGCTCGTGCGCACGCCGACGGCGCGCGCGACGACGACCAGCTCGCCGTCTGCTCCTCGGTACTCGGTGATCGACTCCTGGAAGTGCAGCGTGCCCCCGCGCCGTCCCTCCTTCTCCCAGGTCGCACCTGGCCGGACCGTCAGCGTGAGCACCTCGCCGGCCCGGATCGGCCGGTGGTACTCGTAGTGCTGCTCGGCATGCAAGCCCGTGCCACCGCCCGAGCCGCCTGGCTGCGCGCCGGTGGGCTCTCGCCCCGAGCCGAACCACGTGACGCCCGGCCGCGGGCGAAGCGGGTAGTCCTCGTCGTACTGCGCGCTCGCCTGCACGAACGTGGGCGGCGCGATGATCCCGCCGACCTCTGTGCGCTGCGCGGCTGCATCGTCGTGGTACACCACCGAGAAGTCGCCGATCGCCCTTGCGAACGCCATGATGTGACCCGCCTCGATGGGGAACCGCTCGGCGGTCACGCGCGCGCCTCGCTGGATGGCCCGTCCTCGGTCGACGCCGGCCAGGGGATCTGGCCGGACATCTGCGCGTTCGGCGCGGCGCGCGCCACGAGGTCCAAGACGACGGCGCCGAGCTCGGCGGGGTCCCAGCGGTCACCGTGGTCGGCGAGCGGTCCGGCGTGCCAGCCCTCCGCCACGCTTATGCGGCCGCCGGCCACGTTGAAGACCCGCCCCGTCACGCTCGCGGACTCGGGGCTCGCGAGCCACGCGCAGATCGG
>DATBQT010000126.1:0-2809 GCA_036560685.1 Acidimicrobiales bacterium | reverse complement strand
CCCGACAGCGACAGGACAGGCTCGGGCACGACCAGCGCGGTGAACCCCGACGCGGCGATCAGCGCCCCGAACAAGGTGAGCGCCCTGGCCTCGTTGCGCAGGTCGAGCTCCTCGCCGATCTGGGTGCGCAGCCCGTCCAGCTGCTGGAGGGTGGCACCGGCGAGCTGCGCCCCGGTCGCGCGGCTGAGCAGCTCGAAGAGCGGCTCCATGAGCGAGAGGTCCGTCGCCACGCTCCGGTCCACGCCAGGGCGGAGGACCTTGACGGCGACGTCGCGGCCGTCGTGCAGGCGCGCGCGGTGCACGACGGCGATGGACGCGCGCCCGACAGGGATCGGGTCGAACCAGGCGAACGCGTCTTCGATCGAGCGGCCGAGGTCGTCCTCGACGAGGCTGCGGATCTGCTCGGCGGGGACCGCCGGGCCCGTGTCGAGACAGGAGCGGAACTCCTCAGACAGCTCCGCGCCGAAGAGCCCGGGACTCGACGCGACCAGCTGGCCGAACTTGACGAAGGTCCCGCCGAGGTCCTCGAAGGCGAGCCGCAGCGGTCGGGCGAACGGGACGTCCGCGCGAGGCGACGAGCCCTTTCGGCGCAGCTGCCGGGCGGCCACGGGCGCGAGCCGGCGCGCGAAGACGCCGGTGATCTTCGCGCCCCTCCGGGCGAGGTCGCCGCGGGTGGGCGGCGGGAGGTGCCTCGAGTGGATCCTCCAGCCGTCGTCGGCGACGGCGTCCTGCTCGTGCATCACGCGAACCCTAGGTGTGCACGGAACGAGGCGGTCAGGGGGTATCGAGGGTGGCGTGCAGGCCGTCGAGGGCGTGGCGGTAGGCGTCGGCGAAGAGCGGCGCGGCGGCCTCGGGGTCCGTGGTCACCGACCACGAGACCTCGCAGCCCTGCGCGTGGGGCGCGACGCGGATGGTGGCCTCGTGCGACTCGACGCCGGGCACGCCGTCGGTGATCGCGTAGGTGAGCGTCCGCGAGGGATCGTCGCGAGCGACGAGCCGCTCAGTGATGCGCATCCCGAGCAGGGTGAACGTCCTCGTGTCGTCGCCCAGGACGACGTCTTCGACGCCGGGTGTGTAGTCGGCAAGCCCTGCGAAGTTGCCGAGCAGCAACCACGCGGCGTCCGGCGACGACGTGTACTGCTCGGTCACGGTGGTTGCGGTCACGTCGTCTCCCAGGTCCTCGGCGATCTCGTGCCGGTACCCTAGGGCCACCCGCTCGAGGACGGAGACGACGTGCAGACAAGGTCGATCGGCTCGCTCGAGGTCTCCGTCGTGGGCATCGGCTGCAACAACTTCGGCTCGCGGCTCGACCAGCGGGGCACCGACGAGGTCGTGGGCGCGGCGCTCGAGGCGGGGATCACGCTGTTCGACACGGCGGACATCTACGGCGCGACCCGGAGCGAGGAGTTCTTGGGCAAGGCACTCGGCGCGAGGCGTGACGACGTCGTCATCGCGAGCAAGTTCGGCATGGCGATCGACGACGAGCGGCGCGGCGCGGCGCCTGCCTACGTCCGGCGCGCCTGCGAGGACAGCCTGCGACGCCTCGGCACCGATCGCATCGACCTCTACCAGCTCCACGTCCCCGACGACGCGGTCGCCATCGCCGACACGATCGCCGCACTCCACGAGCTCCAAGCCGAGGGCAAGGTCAACGAGATCGGGTGCTCGAACTTCAGCAGCGCCCAGCTGGACGACGCGCACCGCGCCGCCGGCACCGGCGCGCCGTTCCGCAGCGTGCAGAACCAGTACTCCCTCCTGTGGCGCGCACCGGAGAACGACGGCGTCCTCGACGCGTGCGAGCGGCTCGGCATGGCGCTGCTCCCCTACTACCCCCTCGCCAACGGCCTGCTCACCGGCAAGGTGCGACCGGGTGAGCCGATCCCCGAGGGGACGAGGCTCGCGCTCATGGCCCCCGAGCGCAGCGCGCACTGGTTCAGCGACGAGTTCACGTCGCGCGTCACGGCGCTGCTGGACTTCGCCGAGGAGAACGACCTGTCGATGCTGTCGCTCGCGTTCTCCTGGCTGCTCTCGCACGGACCGGTGGCGTCGGTGATCGCCGGCGCGTCCAACGCGGCGCAGGTCAAGGCGAACGCCGAGGCGCCGCGTGCGCTCGACGAGTCGACCATCAAGGCGCTCGACGCGCTCACCGCTCCCGAGTAGCTAGGCCACCTTGACGGCGGCGACCAGCTTGGTGAGCGTGTCCTTCGCGTCGCCGAACAGGAGGACCGTCTTCGGGTCGTAGAGCAGCTCGTTGTCGATCCCCGCGAAGCCCGGACGCATCGACCGCTTGAGGAACACGATGTTGGCCGCCTGGTCGGCGTTGATGATCGGCATGCCGTAGATCGGGCTCCCGGGCGACGACTTCGCCGCCGGGTTCACCGTGTCGTTCGCCCCGACGACGAGCGCCACGTCGGCGGTGGGCAGCTCGTTGTTCGCCTCGTCCATCTCCTTGAGCTCGTCGTAGGGCACGTTCGCCTCGGCGAGGAGCACGTTCATGTGACCGGGCATGCGGCCCGCGACCGGGTGGATCGCGAAGAACACGTCCACCCCCCTCGCCTTCAGCTCGTCGACGAGCTCGCGGACGACGTGCTGTGCCTGGGCGACGGCGAGGCCGTAGCCCGGGATGATCACGACGGTTCGCGCGTAGGCGAGGAGGACCCCGATGTCCTCGGCGGAGCCGGAGCGGACCGACCGCCCGTCGTCGTGCTCGGTCGCGCCCGAGGCAGTGATGACCGACCCGAACGCGCTGAACAGGATGTTCGGGAGCGACCGGCCCATCGCGGCGCTCATCATCCGCGTGAGCAGGATG
>DATBQT010000125.1:0-2984 GCA_036560685.1 Acidimicrobiales bacterium | reverse complement strand
TAGGCCTCGTCGAGCAGGACCACGGCGCCGGTGCCGTCGAGCAGCGCGGTGAGCTCGTCGTCCGCCACTCCCGAGCCGGTCGGGTTGTTGGGCGAGCACACGTAGTAGAGGTCCGCGCGCGTGGCGAGCAGGTCGTCGGCCCTAAGTGAGCCGTCGTCGCGCAGCGGCACCTCGCGAACGCGCGCCTCGTTGAGCGCCGCGAACGTGGGGACGACCGAGAACGTGGGCACGGGCACCGCGATCGTGGCGTTCGCGTCGCAGCACGCCCGGATCGCAGAGTCGAGCACGTCGTCGGAGCCGCACCCGGTGACGACCCGCGCCGGGTCCACGCCGTGGTGCACGGCGAGCGCCGCGACGAGCTCGTCGGCGTAGGGCGTCGGGTACCGCGAGAGCTGGTCGTCGCTCAACCCCGCGAGCGTCGCGCGCACCGACGGCGGCGGCCCCCACAGGCTCGTGTTGTCCGACAGGTCGATACGCACCGGCGGGCGTCTCGGCACATAGCGGGCCATCGCGGCGATCGTGGCCGCCCGCCCGCGCGTGTCAGCCCGGCTGGTCGTCATGGGATGAACCGCTCGATCCTCGTGACCACGATCCCCGTTGCGCCGATCGCCTTGAGCGCCGAGATGGTGGCCGACACCGAGGACAGGGCGACGACGGCCTGCACCGCGATGAGCGCGCCGCCGTCGAGCAGCTCGACGATGTCGGGGCCGCCGATGCCCGGCAGGATCCGGCGGACCTCCTCGAGCCTCGCACGCTCGACGTTGGCCATCACGTAGCGCTGCTTGCGCGCCTGGACGACCGAGCCGAGCGCGAGCGTGAGCTCTTCGAGCCTCGAGCCGACGTCGTCATCGTTCTCCGACTCCGTGCGCGTCACGAGCCTCGCGCTCGAGGTAAGCAGCGTCGCGATCTCAACGAGCTGGTTGGCCCGCAGCGTCGACCCCGTGGCCACGAGGTCGACGATCAGGTCGGCAACGCCCAGCCGGGGCGTGATCTCGACGGCGCCGGAGACCTCGACCACCTCGGCGCCGACGCCCGCCTCGGCGAAGAACTGTCTCGTGAGCCGGGGAAAGACGGTCGCGACCCTCGTGCCGTCGGCCACCGCCTCGATGGAGGCGACCTCTGACCCCGCAGGGGCGGCGAGCACGAGCCGGCATGGGGCGAGCTCGACGTCGAGGCGCATCTCGAGGGGCCTGCCCGACTCGCAGACCAGGTCCCAGCCGGTGATGCCGGCGTCCGCGGCGCCGTCCGCGACGAACTCGGGGATGTTGGCGGCTGCAACGAAGACCGCGTCGAACCCCTCGCCGATGGGCGCCTCGAGTGCACGCGCGCCGAGGTGGCTGCGCGGGTCCAGACCGGCGTCGACGAGCAGCTGCAGGACGCTGTCGGCCATCACGCCCTTGTTGGGCACTGCGACTCGTACTCGCCTCATCGGGTCCTCTCTCAGGGGTGGGGAAAAGAAGAAGGCCCGTCCTGGAGGACGGGCCTGTGTGCCTGGATCGCGACGCGTTCGGTCAGGTCACCGAGGCGTGCGCGCAGGCACGGGCCAGATGATGGTGATGGAGGCGTCCGTGGGTGCAAACGTCTGCGCGCATGACCGCACCAGTTCACCCGACGGGTGCCGCCACGTCAAGCGCGGGTCAGTTCCCGAGGAGGTTGCCCAGCACGCCGCCTGCCGGCGACGAGGAGCCCGACGACTCCTTCTCGAGGAACGGCTGGAGGGCGTGGGCGAGGTTCGGGAGCGGCAGCGTCTGCAGCCAGACGATGCCGGGGCCGGTCATCCGCACGAGGAAGATCGAGTCCGCGCCGAACAACATGTTCTTCACGCCCTTCACGATCTCGATGTCGAAGGTGACCGACGCGTCGAAGATCCCGATGTGCCCTGGATGGACGTGGATCGTCTCGCCCGGCGCGAGGTGGTACTCCATCAGCTCGCCCGACAGCTCGATCCACGCGACGCCCTGTCCGGCGAGCCGCTGGAGCACAAAGCCGTTCCCGCTGAAGACCCCCGCCCCGAGCTTCTTTTGGAACGCGAGCGCCAAGGTGACGTCCTCGGTCCCGGCGAGAAAGCCGTGGCGGCTGACCATGTACTCGCGTCCCGCGCCGACGGCGACGGGGCGGATCTCGCCGGGCATCTTCGTGGCGAACGAGACCGTGCCCTTCTGACCCTCGGCGCGGTACTCGGTCATGAAGATCGTGCCGCCCGCGACCGCGCGCTTGAGCACGCCCATGACCCCGGACTGGCCAGCGCCCTTGGTGGACGTGGCCAGCTTGATCCCGTCGGTCATCCACGACAGCTCCCCGCCCTGCGAGATCACGGTCTGGCCCGGCTCGAGGTCGATCTCGAGCACGGGCATCACGGTGCCCTTCACCCGATGGGCGATGTCGGTCATCGCGTCGACCGCACCTGGGTCGTCGGGCGAGGGGAGGGGCTGGCCACCAGTGGCGTCGGTCATGGCGTGCTCCTTCGGGTGCGTCGGCGCCTCACCCTACGACGCGGCAATCGCACGTGCGGTCCCTAGCCGTGGACCCCGAGCACGCGGTCGCACCGGATCACCACGATGACCCGCTCGCGTCCCTCTTGATGCGCGCCGAAGGTGTCGTTGCCCGTGTACTTCTTGGAGAGCGCGTCGATGTGGGCATCCGCACCGTTCGTGGTCACCTCGACGACCGTCCCCTCCACGGCCACGACGTTGCCGGGGTCACCGGGGTCGACGACGCACACCGTGACGCGAGGATCGCGCGCCACGTTGCGCGCCTTCACCCGGCCCGACGCCGTGTTCACGCGCAGGAGGTCACCGTCGCGGTCGATCCACACGGGGGTCGTGTGCGGCGAGCCGTCCCGGTGCAGCGTCGTGAACGCGGCCAGGACCGGCCGGTCGATCAGCGCTCGAGCCTGTGGCGGCAGCACTGCTGGCATTGTCGACCTCCTGATCCGTGACGGACGCGACCGGCACACAGTGTGCCGACGGATCCTGCCCGGCGCG
>DATBQT010000124.1:0-3417 GCA_036560685.1 Acidimicrobiales bacterium | reverse complement strand
AAGGCGGGCGGGTTCTTCTCGGCGCTCCTCTCCAAGGACGTCGGCGGCGGCGGGGCCTCGCTCGTGGAGCTGGTGGGCGCGGTGCGCGCGCTGGCGGCGCACTGCGCGTCGAGCGCGCTGGTGCTCGCGATGCACAGCATCGAGGCCTTCAACCTCTCGAGGCACGGCGCGACACCCGGGCTCCAGGCGCTCGCCCGAGAGATCGCGACCGACAACCTGCTGATCGCCAACGCCAACAGCGAGGTGGGCATCGGCGGCGACGTCGGGCGCAGCAACTGCGCCCTCGACACCACCTCGAGCCCCTGGACGCTCGACAAGCAGTGCCTCGCGATCTCCTACGGCGAGTTCGCTGACGTCGTGGTCACGACGGCCAGGCGCTCGGCGGACGCAGGCGAGTCCGACCAGGTCTTCATCGTGGCCCCCAAGGCCGCGGTGCGCCTCGAGCCGACCTCGGAGTGGGACACGCTCGGGCTGCGCGGGACGTGCAGCCGCGGGTTCCGGCTCCTCGCCGACGTCGACCCCGACCTCGTCTTCCCGGTGCCGTTCGCCGTGGTCGCCAACGACGGCGGCGGCCAGGCGCGCCAGCTCCTCTTGAGCGCGGTGTGGGTCGGCCTCGCCGAGGCGGCCGCCGCGAGGGCGCACGAGTTCGTGCGGGCAGCGGCACGCAAGGCGATCGGGACCACGCCGCCCGGTGCGATGCGCGTCGCGGAGATCGCACTCGAGCTCCAGGAGAGCCGGAGCCTGCTCGCGTCGCTGGCGTCACGCTTCACGTGGCTCGACGAGTCGTCGGACCTGGAGAACGCCGGCTACACGATGGCGTTGCGCACGCTCAAGATCTCGACCTCCTCGCTGGCCGTTCGCGCGTCGACCGGCGCCTTGGGGGTCTGCGGGATCATGGGCTACAAGCGCGACTCGCCGTTCTCGTTGGACCGCATCATCCGCGACGCGCACGGCGGGCTGATCATGGTGGGCAACGACCGGCTCCTCGGCGAGAACGCCCAGCTGCTCCTGGCGCGCCGACACGTGTAGTCGGTGGACCCGACGCTCGCTGCGCCACCGGGCGCACTGCCGACGCTCGCCTACGTCTACAACCCGCGCTCGTTCCCGACGCTCTCGCTCGTCGAGGCGGCCGACGGGCTCTGCGAGCTGTGCTGGGTGGTCGACACCTCGGACGACGAGGTCGCCCAGATGTCGCGGTTGCTGCGCCGGCTTGGCCGTGTCGTCGACGTCGCGGCGATGGACCCCGACGCGGCCGCGGCCGCCGTCGCCGAGCATCGCCCCGCGGGCATCCTCGCCCTCGCCGACGACGAGCTGCGCCGGACCGCGCAGCTCGCGTCGAGCCTCTCGCTGCCGTTCCACTCGCCCGAGACCACCGTTCGGCTGACCGACAAGTTCGCCCAGCGCGCCGCGCTTCGCGAGGCCGGGCTCGCCGCCCCGGGCAGCTGGGTGGTCCCCGTCGGCGCCACCGACGAGGTGTGGGGCCGGATCCGCGACGAGGCGACGTTCCCCGCGGTGCTCAAGCCCCGTCGCGGCGAGGGGAGCCGCGACACGGTCCCCGTCTCGTCCTTCGACGAGCTGCGCCAGCTCGTCGACGAGGTGTCGTCGACCCACGACGCGCCCCGAGAGCTCGTCGTCGAGGAGTACATCGCCGACGCTCCCGGCGCGATCGCGGGCGAGGGGTTCGCGGGCTACGTCTCGGTGGAGAGCTTCGTGTGCGACAAAAAGGTCACGCACCTCGCGGTCACGGGCCGCCTGCCACCGGCGGTGCCGTTCCGAGAGACGGGCTTTTTCATCCCGAGCGCGCTCGACGCGGCACAGGTCCGCGACGTGCTGGAGATTGCCGCGTCGGCGGCGCGAGCGATCGGTGTGACCATTGGCTGCCTGCACACCGAGATCAAGCTCACGCCGTCGGGTCCGGTCGTGATCGAGGTCAACGGGCGCATCGGCGGCGGGGTCCCCGAGCTGCTGGGTGCCGTGACGGACGTCCGGTTACTCTCCGTTGCAATGCGACTCGCCCTCGGAGAGACGGTCACCAGCGACGAGATGCCCCGCTGCAACGGCCTCTCGTACCTGTTCTACGTCCAGGCGCCCGCGACGATGCGCACGATCACCTCGATCGAGGGGCTCGACGCGCTTCGCGCCGTCGACGGCGTCCAGGACGTCGTGCTGAATCGCGTCGTCGGCCAGCACGTGGACTGGCGCGAGGGCAACCACGGCCACGTCCTGTCGGTCTTCGGCACGACCGCGGACCACGACGGGCTGCGCCGCGTCGACGGGCTCGTCTCGTCGCTCGTGCGCATCGAGGGGACCTAGGTGCGCGCCGTGCGCAGGTCCGCCCTCGCCCTGTCGCTCGTGGTCGTCGCCTTGGGGCTCGGGTCGTGCAGCGCCAGCGCGTCGACGCCCGCGCCGCCCGCGTTCAACGCGCACGACCCCTCCCCGGGCGACCACACCGTGACGCTGACCTCGGGGGGCAGGGTCCGCAGCCTCATCCTGCACATCCCACCGGGCACCGCGGTGGCGAACCGGCCGCTCATCTTGGTGTTCCACGGCGCGACCGACACCGCGGGCTACACCGAGAAGATCACCGACTTCAAGAGCGTCGCCGACAAGAGCGGCGAGCTCGTCGCGTTCATGCAGGGCTACCAGGACTCCTGGAACGAGGGCGCGGGGTCCACGCCCGCCGAGCGCGCCGGCATCAACGACGTCGCCTACACGAGCGCGGCGATCACCAAGCTCGAGGGGCTCATCACGTTCGACCACAACCGCATCGCCGCGGCGGGGTTCTCGAACGGCGCGCTCATGGTCGAGGACCTCGGCTGCAAGCTCTCCAAGACGCTCGCGGTCATCGTCCCAGTCGAGGGCCAGCTCCCGACCGCGGTCTCCAAGACCTGCAAGCCCGCCCGGTCGATCTTCGTCTACGAGATCCACGGCACCGGCGACACGGCGATCCCCTACAACGGCGGGCCGTTCCACGGGGTCGACGGCGGCACGACCGTGCTCTCGGCGCCCGCATCGGTGGCCCGGTGGGCAAAGCTGTTCTCGTGTTCGTCGCACCCGGCGTCCACCTACCCGCTGCGGGGCATCAAGCTCACGACCTACACGGGCTGCCGTCGCAAGACGACGGTCGTCCTGCGCACCATCAGCGGGGGCGTGCACCAGTGGGGCTCCAACATCGGCGAGCTCACCACCGCGGCGATCCCGCCGGGTCCGTAGTGCCGGGTCGCCGCCGGCGACCGGGTGCGCGCGGGACCGCGTCGGCCCCCGCTACGATCGTGCTGCGGCGGGTGCACCACCGTGCGCCCCGCCGACAGGTCTGATGGAGGTGTCATGACGACCACTGCGACTGTCTCGATCACCCGGAAGCAAGAGCCGATCACGTTGACCGAGGCCGCGGCGGTCAAGGTGGCGGTGCTCTTG
>DATBQT010000123.1:0-5342 GCA_036560685.1 Acidimicrobiales bacterium | reverse complement strand
GAGGCGAGCTCGGGATCGGCGTCCAAGAGCTCCTCTGCGAGCCTCCGGGCGAGCTCGAGCGTCTCGCGGTCGCGAGAGAGCCGCGCGAGTCGCAGGTCGCTGCGTCCCTGCTGGCGCGCCCCGAGGATCGTGCCCTCGCCGCGCAGCTCCAGGTCGCGCTCGGCGAGCACGAAGCCGTCGGTCGTGGACTCCACAGCCTCGAGTCGCGCCGTGCCGTCGGGGGTCGTTGGCTCGCCCAGCAGGTAGCACCACGCCTCGAGCGTGCTGCGCCCGACACGCCCACGGAGCTGGTGCAGCTGGGCGATGCCGAAGCGGTGGGCGTCTTCGATGACCATGACCGTCGCGTCGGGCACGTCGACGCCGACCTCGATGACGGTGGTGGCGACGAGGACGTCGAGTGCGCCGGCTCGGAACTTGTCCATCACCGACTCTTTGTCGGCGGGGCGCAGCTGGCCGTGGAGGAGGCCGAGGCGCAGGCCCTTGAGCTCGCCCTCTCGCAGGCGCTCGAGCTCCGCGGTCGCCGACGCCGCCTCGATCTTGTCGGAGCCCTCAACGAGCGGGCAGACGACGAAGACCTGATGCCCCGCGGCGACCTCGGCCCGCACGCGGCCGAACGCCTCCTCGGCGCCGAGGTCGCCTCGCGCCCACCTCGTCTCGACGGCGACGCGCCCTGCGGGCAGCTCGTCGAGCACGGTCATGTCCAGGTCGCCGAACACGATCATCGCCGCGGTCCTCGGGATCGGCGTCGCCGTCATCACGAGCACGTCGGGGTCTGCCCCCTGGCCGTCCTCGTCGGTCGCCTTGTCGCGCAGCGCTGCGCGCTGCTCGACGCCGAACCGGTGCTGCTCGTCGATGACCACCGCGCCGAGCGCGTGGAACCGCACGTCGTCGGTGAGCAGCGCGTGGGTCCCGACGACCAGGTCCACCGACCCGCGCTTCAGCCCCTCGATGGTGCGGCGGCGGTCCACCCCCTTCACCCTCGAGGTGAGGAGCGACACGGCGACGGGACGGCTCGCGCCGAGTCGCGTGTCGTCGGGGATCGAGAGCCCCTCGAGCAGGGTCCGCACGGCGTAGACGTGCTGCTCGGCGAGCACCTCGGTCGGGACCATGAGCGCCCCCTGGCGGCGGCCGTCGACCGCGGCGAGCAGCGTCGCCACCGCGACGATCGTCTTGCCCGCCCCGACGTCGCCCTGCAGGAGCCGGTGCATCGGCAGCTCGGCGGACATGTCCGCGAGCAGCTCGGCGATCGCGCGGCGCTGCGCGCCGGTCGCCTCGTAGGCGAGGCCGGCGAGGAACCGCGCGACGAGCGTGGCGCCGTCGCCGAGGAGGGCGCCACGCGGGGTGAGCGCGTCGGCGGGGTTCGCGGGGTGCGCGATGCCCTTGGCGTCCTGGGCAAGGGCGGCCTTTCGCGCGACGAGCGACAGCTGGAGGCGGAACAGCTCGTCGAAGACGAGCCGCGCCCTCGCCGCCTCGGTGTCGGCGATCGACGACGGCGCGTGGATGCCCTGCATCGCCTCGGTCCTCGTCACCAGCTCGAGGCGGTCGCGAAGCTCGTCGAGCGGGTCGGCGAACTCGCCGGCGCGGCGCAGCGCCTCGGCGCAGGCGCGCGACAGCTCCCAGCTCGTCAGCCCCGCCTTGGCCGACGCCGGGTACACGGGGATCACCCGCATCGTCTTGGATGCCGACCGCTCGTCGCCGTCCATGCCGACGATCACGTCGACGACGGGGTTGACCATGCGCAGCGTGCCGCGGAACTCGTCGAGCTTGCCGAAGAACAGCGCCTGGACGCCGGCGGCGAGCTGCTTGGCCCGCCAGGGCTGGTTGAAGAACGTGACGGTCATCGCGGTCGCCTGGTCCACGACGTGCACCTCGACGAGCGAGCGACCCTTCTGGGTGCGCCGGGCGCGCACCGACTGGACCTCGGCCATGACGACGGCCTCGTCGCCGATCGCGAGGCCCGAGAGGTCCGCTTGGCGTGACCGGTCGATGTAGCGGCGCGGGTAGGTGCACAAGAGGTCGAGCACCGTCGAGATCCCGAGGGCGTGCAGCGCCTCTGCGCGTCGCGGCCCGACCGACGCCAGCTCGTCGACGGGGATCGCGTCGAGCTGTGCGAGTCGCCTCGGCCGGGTCACTCGACGCCGAAGAGGTACGGGTAGAGCGGCTGGCCCCCGTGGTGCACCTCGACCGCCGCACCCGGGCGCTCCTCGGCGAGCCACTGGGTGATGCGCCGCGTGTTCGCCGGCGTCGCGCCCTCGCCCTCGATCACCGTCACGAGCTCGTGGTCGGCAGTGACCACGACGTCGAGCAGCGCGCACGCGGCGACCGCGACGGACTCGGCGACCGAGTGGATGCCGGTGCGGGTGAGCCCGATCCAGTCCCCGACGTGCACCTCGCCGACCTCGGTCATCGTGTCGCGGACGGCCTGGGTGACCTCGGCGGCGATCACGTGCTTCGCGGAGGCCGCCATCGCCTCGGCGTTGGACGCCCCCGCCGCGCCCGGGTCGTAGGCGAGCAGCGCGGCGAACCCCTCGACGATGGACGCGGTGGCGACCACGTGCACGCCGATCTCGGAGAGCGCGGCCACCTGCTGGGCGACCGGGACGATGTTCTTGTTGTTGGGCAAGAGCACCACCTCGGCGCTGCCCGTCGCGGCCACCGCCGCGAGCAGCTCGGCGGTCGACGGGTTCATCGACTGGCCGCCCGTCACGAACCCGCGAACACCGAGCGAGCGGAAGATCCGCCCGACGCCCTCGCCCTGGATGACCGCCACCACCGAGGTCTGCGGCGCGGGGCCGAGGTCGGACTCGCCCTCGTGCTCGAAGGCGCCCTCTCGGACCCAGCGCTCCTCGATCACCTGCTCGGCGAGGTCGGTCACCCGGATGCCCCGCGGGCGCCCGACGTCGAGGGCCGCCTCGATCGCGCCACCGACGTCGTCGGTGTGGATGTGGCAGTTGTACAGGCCGTCGCCGCCGACGACGACGATCGAGTCGCCGATGCCCGCCCAGACCGACTTGAACGCCGACACCGCCTCGTCGCTGGTCTCGAGGAAGTACATGACCTCGAAGCGCAGGTCGGTCTCGGTCCCCTCGGCGTTGTGGCTCGCGAGCTCGGGGGCATGGACCTGGATGCGGTCGACCGCCGGCGCTGCCGGCAGCGCGTCGCCCGCGACGACGTTGCACAGCGCGTCAAGTAGGAGGCACAGCCCCGCGCCGCCCGCGTCGACGACGCCGGCCTGGGCGAGGACCGCGAGCAGCTCGGGCGTGCGCTCGAGCGCGGCCCGCGCCGCGTCGCGCGCGCCGCGGACGAGCCCGGTGAGGTCGTCGGCGTCCTGGGCGCCCTCCGCCGCCGCGCGCGAGATCGTGAGGATCGTGCCCTCGACGGGGCGCACGACCGCCTGGCGCGCGAGCCGGTCGGCGTGCGCGAGGGCCTCTGCGAGCGTGCCGGCCGAGACGACCTCGTGGACGCGGCAGGTCTCCGCCACGCCCCGGAGCAGCTGGGACAAGATGACCCCGGAGTTCCCCCGAGCGCCCATGAGCGAGCCGTGCGAGACGGCGTGGCAGACCTCGGCCATCGACGGCGCGCTGCCCTGGAGCTCGAGCTCGGCGACCACCGAGGCGACCGTGAGGGACATGTTCGTGCCGGTGTCACCGTCCGGCACGGGGTAGACGTTGAGCCGGTTGATCACCTCTCGATACGACTCCAAGAGCCCGCCGAAGCGCTCCAGCACCGTGCGCATGTCGCCCGCGGCGAGTGTGGCCAACGGCGACATGAATCCCGATGCTACAATTGCTCTTCGTTTTGGACGAAGGCCGACGTGTCGCCTTCACCTCGAGGAGGCCCCACCATGGCATCGGTCTGCGAGCTGTGCGGCAAGAAGCCGTCGTTCGGCATGAACCTGAGCCACTCGCACCGTCGCACCAAGCGCCGTTGGAACCCCAACGTCCAGCGGGTGCGCGCCCTCGTGGGCGGGACCCCGAAGCGGCTCAACGTGTGCACCTCCTGCCTGCGGGCCGGCCGGGTGACCAAGCCGCCACGCAAGACCTACACCGGCTCCTGAGCACCCGCGCCCGTCGGGGCGTCAGTGGCGCCAGCCGACGTCCGGCAGCGCCGCACCCTGAAAGGTGAGCGCAGCGGGGTCCTCCACGACGACCCCGATCTCGATGGGACCTGCGAGGTCCGCCTCCTCGAACGCCGAGGCGAGCGCCACCGCGTCTGGGTGCGTCAGCACGAGCTCGTAGTCCTCGCCCCCGCCGAGTCCGTCCTCAAGGAGCGCGCCGTCGAACAGGGGCACGGCGTGCAGCGCGATCCCGACCGACGACGCCGAGGCGATCCGCCGCACGTCGCGTGCGAGCCCGTCGGACACGTCGATCATCGAGCTCGCCCGGCATCGAGCCGCGGCCGCGCCGGCAGCGAGGCGAGCCTCGGGGCGTCGGTGCCGCAGGACCGCGGGGTCGTCGAGCCCCGCCCCCTCGCCGCGCCGGCGCCGGCCGAGCGCCGCGCCCCCGAGCTCACCCGTGACGAAGACCCGGTCCCCCGGCCTCGCCCCGGACCGCCGCACAGCAGGCCCCGAGCGCTCCTCACCCAGGGCGGTGACGGTGGCCACGGTCGTCGCGGCGCGTGACAGGTCGCCGCCCACGACCTCGCAGCCGTGCACCGAGCACGCCGCGATGGCGTCGTGCTCGATGGCGATCACGTCGACGTCGCCGGGCGCGCAGATCGCGATGACCACGCCCAGCGGGGTGGCGCCCATCGCGGCGAGGTCGCTGAGCGCCGCGATCGCGGTGCGGTAGCCCAGGTCGCCGATCGGGAACAGGGCGTCGTCGAGGTGCACGCCCGCGACCCCGGCGTCGGTGCACAGGACCAGCCGGCCGGCCGGTGCGGCAAGGACGGCCGCGTCGTCGCCCCAGCTGCGCCCCGCGGGGTCCCCAGATGCGGCCTCCAGGAGCGCCGCGATACGCTCAAGCGAGACATCCTCACGCCAGACCCCACCCCCACGGGGGGCGGTGGTTGGGTTCGGCGGGAGCACGGCACTTGCCTACCATGACCCCGGCAGAACGGCTGTCGGGCGACTGCCAAGGAGGACGCGGTGAACCCACCGACCATGAACAAGCGACTGCTGGACTGGGTGGCCGAGGTGGCGACGCTCACCTCGCCCGACGCCGTCCACTGGTGCGACGGCTCCGCTGAGGAGTACGACGCGCTCTGCCAGCTCCTGGTCGACAACAAGACGTTCACCAAGCTCTCTGACGCCAAGCGCCCCTCCAGCTACTGGGCACACTCGGACCCTGGCGACGTCGCCCGCGTGGAGGACCGCACCTACATCTGCTCGACCCTGGAGGTCG
>DATBQT010000122.1:0-1724 GCA_036560685.1 Acidimicrobiales bacterium | reverse complement strand
CGAAGAGGCTCGAGACAGGTGACCGGCCCGAGCAGCACGGTCGCGAGCAGCCACAGCTGGCCGGGCGTGAACCTCGGTCGCACCGCCCACAGGGAGAGCGCGATGATCGCGAGCAGCGCGGCGATGCTGATCGCGGACCACGCCCACTGGGCGACGCCGAAGGGGAGCACGGACCCCGGTGTGAAGATGAGCGCTGCGAACGGCGGGTACGTGAAGGGAAGGTGCGGGAAGGGGACGCCGCGCACCACATAGAGCTGGCCGTCGAAGAGGTGATGGGCACCCAGGAGGTAGACGTCGAGGTCCAGCGTCGGGCGGTCGCGGATGCTGAGGACCACCACCAGCGCGCAGATTGCGCCCGAGAACGCGGCAAGGCCGCGGGCGAGGCGGCGTCGGGCGAGCAGTGCGTCGAGCCAGGCGCCGGTCTCGGCACCCTGATGCGGGGTGCTGGGCGTCGCGGTGCCCGCCGCGTCGCTCCCGGTCACCGGGCCAAGGGTACGCACTCGAGGACGCAGTTCGGCGCCACCACCGGCCCTACGGCGTGAACCACGGCGTGCTCGCTGCGAGCAGGAGCGCGACCATCAGCGCGCCGCTCACCACGAGCACGACAGGGAACCAGCGCCGGGGGATCCTCGTCGCGACGACGCCAACGAGCGGGAAGTCACGCAGCAAGATGCGCGGAGTAATCCCGATGATGGGCGAGAGGACGCCGTAGCCGAGCACGGTGTAGACGTACGCGCGCCATGTCGCGGGCGGTCGTGCCCGCGCGAACACGACGACCATCGCGACCGCTACGAGCGCACTCGCCACCTTGACGGGCGGATTCAGGTTGGTGACGCCGTGCAGCACGAAGGACGTAACCGCCTTCGGCACGCCGGTGCCGTAGACCCCGCCCTGCCATCCGCGGCGCTGTGCGTGGAACCACTCGAACGGCGAGCCGGCGTGGGCCCAGAGGTAGGTGAAGAACGAGAGGATCCCGAGCGACGCGAGCAGGGGCGCCGCGAGCGACCGCCACTCGCCGCGGGTGCGGACCGCGAGCACGCACGCCACGATGCACGGGACGACGATCGCGGTGGCGACGGGATCCGCCGTCGAGCCGATAGCCGCGCAGACGCCCGCCAGCACCCAGCGTCGACGACGCAGGGCGAGCAGGGTGCTCGCCACGAGCAGGATCACGAGGCCCTCGGTGTAGACGTAGCTGAGGACGAAGGCCGCGGGCCAGAACAGGACGAGTGCCGTCCCTCGATCCGCGGCGTCGAAGGAGAACTGGTCCGCGAGGAGCCACCACAGCGCCACGGAGGCGAAGAGCCCAACCAGGAAGGTCGCGAGCACACCCGCGTGGACGTAGTCGAGCCGGGTCACCTCGTGCACGCCGCGAATGACGAGTGGGAGGAGCGGGAAGAAGCCGAGGTTGGACTGCGCCTGATTCCCCGTCCCCGGCGGGATCTTCGACGCGTATCCCGACTTCGCGATCGACAGGTACCACCTGGAGTCCCAGCTGGTGAGCAATCCGAGGAACGGTTGGTGCCGGACTCTCGTCGTGAGTGCGAGCGCAAGTGCGACGACGGTGCGCGACGCGAGAAAGATCCCGACCGGGCGAAGCGTGTGTGGGGACCACAGCCCGGGCCGCGGTGTCGCGGCGACGGGTGTGGTCGCCTCCGGCAGCGCACTCTCATCGAGCGATGGTGGGGGATCGGATCGGCGCGCGGCTGGCTCGACTGCATCCG
>DATBQT010000121.1:0-4468 GCA_036560685.1 Acidimicrobiales bacterium | reverse complement strand
AGCAGGAACTGCTTGAGGTATAGCGACGACGACGGTGGCGGTGGCGACGTGGAGCCTCCCGACGAGCCCGTGAAGGAGGCCTCCGGGGTCACCATCACCGGCGCGCACCAAGCGGTCACCCGCACGCCCGACGAGGACGCGCCGCCCGAGGCGGCGCTCGACGACTGGTCCTTCGTCCGCGGCACCTCCCCGGACCCGGACCTCCCGCACTGGACCGAGGCCCCGACCGGCCAGGTGCCCGCCGTGCTCGCGCGCGACGACGGCACGGCCCAGAGCGACGACCCGTGGTCGTCGGTGCCCGCCCCGACGTGGCGCCAGGACGAGACGGACTGGACCGCGCACGAGGAGGGCTTCGAGCCCGCGATGTTGGGCGACGAAGGCGGCGCGTCGCCGACGCACGGTGACGAGGAGCGCCGCCCGTGGGAGTTCGACGAGTCCGACGCCGTCGGCGGCGACGACACCGTGGTCGGCCTCGAGACCGTTGCCGCGACCGCCGTTGCCTCCGAGGCGGCCGCCGCGACGCCGACGCCCAGGACGCGAGGCGGCCACGCGCGCTCGAGGCGCACCGCCGCGAGCGACTCGGCGATGACCGGGCGCGCGGCGAGACCCGCGTCGTCGCGGGACATGCCGCTCGCGATCATGACCGGGCTCGGGCTCCTGGTGCTCGTGCTGGTCGCCTTCGACGTGAGCACCGTGCTCGCCGTGGCGCTCTCGATCGTCGTCGTCACCGTGGCCGCCGGCGAGGCGTTCGGCGCCTTCCGGCACGCCGGGCACCGCCCGGCATCCGCGCTCGGGCTCGTCGCCTGCCTGTCGCTGATGGTCGCCTCGTACAACAAGGGCATCGCGGCGCTGCCGCTCGTCGCGGCGCTGTGCTTCTTCTTCACCTTCCTGTGGTACCTCGCGGGCGTCGAGCGCGCCGACGTCGTCGACGGCGTGGCGACGACGATGCTCGTGTTCGTCTGGGTGGGGGTGCTCGGGTCCTTCGCGGGACTCCTCCTCGCGCCGTCCAACTTCCCGAACCGCCACGGGGTCCACTTCGTCCTCGGCGCGATCATCGTGACGGTGGCCAACGACGTCGGGGCGCTGCTGTTCGGCAAGCTCGCCGGGCGCCATCCGATGGCGAGGACCGTCAGTCCCAACAAGACCTGGGAAGGAGCGATCGGCGGTGCGGTCGTGACCGTGCTCGCCGCGTTCATCCTCACCGCGTTCTCCGGCTGGACGACGGCGGCGGCGCTCACGCTCGGTCTCGTGGCCTCGGTCGTCGCGCCGCTCGGTGACCTGTGCGAGTCGATGTTCAAGCGCAGTCTCGGGATCAAGGACATGGGCCGCATGCTCCCCGGCCACGGCGGCATCCTCGATCGCGTCGACGGCCTGCTCTTCGTGCTCCCCGCGACCTACTACGTCGTGCTCGCCTACCACCTGAGCTGACGGTCGACCGGGAGGTCTCGGCGTGACCCAGTCCCTGGCGATCCTCGGAGCGACGGGCTCGATCGGCACCCAGGCGCTCGAGGTCATCGACGCGCACCCCGACGCGTTCGACGTCGACGTCCTGAGCGCGTCGCGCAGCGTCGAGGCGCTCGCACGCCTCGCGCACGCGCACCACCCGAGGGCGGTCGTGGTCGCCGATGCCGACGCGGCTGGCGCGATCCGCCCGCTGCTTCCCGAGCGCACCGAGGTCCTCGTCGGCCCCGACGGGCTCGCCGAGGCGGCCGCCTCGACCGACGTCGTCCTCAACGCCGTCGTGGGCTTCGCGGGCGTGCCGGCCACCTTGGCGGCGCTGGCTGCCGGCAGGCGGCTCGCACTGGCCAACAAGGAGTCGCTCATCGTGGCCTCCGCGCTCGTGGACGAGGTCCGCGCGACCCCTGGCGCACAGCTGCTCCCCGTCGACTCCGAGCACTGCGCGGTGCACCAGTGCCTCGCGGGACTCCACGGTCCCGACCCGCTCCAGTGGGTGCGAAGGATCGTGCTCACCGCCTCGGGCGGGCCGTTCCGCGGGCGCAGCGCAGAGGAGCTCGCCGACGTGACGGTGGCCGAGGCGCTCGCGCACCCGACGTGGACCATGGGCGCGAAGGTCACGGTCGACTCGTCGACGCTCATGAACAAGGGACTCGAGGTCCTCGAGGCGGCGGCGCTGTTCGGGATGCCCACCGACCGCGTCGACGTCGTGGTGCACCCCCAGTCCATCGTGCACTCGATGGTCGAGCTCGTCGACGGCTCGACGCTCGCCCAGCTGAGCCGCCCGGACATGCGCCTGCCGATCGCCTACGCCCTGGGCTACCCGGCCCGCTTCGACGACGGGTTCGGCCGGCTCGACTTTGACGCACCGCTCGAGCTCACCTTCGAGCCGCCCGACCTCAAGGCCTTCCCGTGCCTCGCGCTCGCCTACGAGGTGGGCCGCACGGGGGGCACGTCGGCCGCATGGCTGAACGCCGCAGACGAGTGCGCCGTGGCGGCATTCCTGGAGGATCGCCTGTCGTGGCACGGCATCGCAGCGGTCATCGAGGCGACCCTCGAGCGCTACGACGGTGCGGCGTGCGTAGACGTTGATGCACTTCTTAGGGCCGATGGGACCGCTCGAATCGTCGCATCGGGCATCATTGAGTCCATGAGTCGCACGACGGTTGACCGATGACGGGCGTCCTCGCGCCGCCGGCGCCCGCCGTCGACGACGGCACGCCGGGGCCGCAGCCGCGCAGCGAGACCGTCATGCGGCTCGCCGCGCTCGTTGTCGGCACCGCGATCGTCGTGACGCTGCTCGGCACGCTGGCGGGCTGGTCGTGGGTGATCGTGGCGGGCTCGGTGATCGCGATCATCATGCTGCACGAGCTCGGCCACTTCGTGACGGCGAAGCGCTCCGGCATGAAGGCGACCGAGTTCTTCGTGGGCTTCGGGCCGCGGCTGTGGTCCATCAAGCACGGCGAGACCGAGTACGGGATCAAGGCGCTGCCGCTCGGCGGCTACGTGAAGATCCTCGGCATGACCTCGGCCGAGGAGCTCGACCCGACCGACGAGCCGCGCAGCTTCGTCAACCAGTCGACCTCCAAGCGCGTGCTCGTCGCCTCGGCTGGCTCGATCGTCCACCTGCTCTTGGCGCTCGGCCTCGCGGTCGGCGCGCTGCTCTTCATCGGGAACCCTTCCACCGCCAAGATCTCGGTCAAGGCCCTCGAGAACTACGGCCACGGCGTGCTGTCGCCCGCCCAGCTCGCAGGGATCCGCCCCGGGGACACCTTCGTGTCGATCAACGGCGTCCCCGCGACGTCGGATCGCGTCCTCACCGTGATCAACCGCTCTGGCGGCAAGGCGATCCCGGTCGTCGTCATCCGTCACGGGCACCGCCTCACTTTGATCGCCACGCCCGAGCCCAAGACAAAGGGGGACACCAACGCGTACCTCGGCGTCTTCCTTCGAGAGGCACCCGTCTACGCGCACCCGGGGCTGCTCGGCAGCATCACCGGGGGCACGGCGTTGGTCTGGAAGGTCACCACCGGCACCGTGGCGGCGTTCGGCCACGCGTTCTCGCCGCAGGGCCTCGGCGCGCTCGCCCAGCAGGTCGGGAACCCCGCGGCCGCCGCCAAGGCGAAGGCCTCAGGGCAGAGCACGGTCTCAGCCATCGGGGCGGGCCAGCTGCTCGACGACGCGGCAAAGGCGGGCTGGCTCCAGTTCATCGAGATCCTGATCGCGCTCAACATCTCGCTCGGCGTCTTGAACATGCTGCCGATGCTCCCGCTGGACGGTGGCCACGTGGCCATCGCGCTGTACGAGCGGGCGAGGACCCGCAAGGGCAAGGCGCGCTACCGCGCGGACGTCAACAAGCTGATGCCGGTCGTCTACGCGTTCATGGCGTTCCTGCTGCTCTTCGTGGCGTCCAAGATGTACCTGGACATCGCCCACGGCGTGTCCAACCCGTTCAACTGACCGGCCGGCGGCCGATTACCGGCAGACTGGCCCCATGGAGACCGGCGCCTCGCTGCTGACGCCCCGTCGCAAGACGCGGACGATCCACGTGGGTGCCGTCGCGGTCGGCGGCGACGCGCCCGTGTCGGTGCAGTCGATGACGACGACCAAGACCGCCGACGTCGAGGGGACCCTGACCCAGGTCTACGACCTCGCGGCCGCCGGCGCGGACCTCGTGCGCTGCACCTGCAACGAGGGGGCGGCGGCCGAGGGCCTCGCCCAGATCGTGCCGCGCTCGCCGGTGCCGATCATCGCCGACATCCACTTCCACGTGGAGATGGCGCTCGCGGCGTTGGAGGCGGGCGTCCAGGGGCTGCGCCTCAACCCGGGCAACCTGCGCAAGGAGCACGAGATCAAGCTCGTCGCCCAAGAGGCGAAGGCCCGCAACGTCCCGATCCGCATCGGCGTCAACGCGGGGTCGCTGCACCCCGAGATCTACGAGCGCTTCGGCGGCGCCACCCCCGAGGCGCTCGTCGAGTCCGCGCGGCTCGAGCTCGCGTACTTCGCCGACGTC
>DATBQT010000120.1:0-11772 GCA_036560685.1 Acidimicrobiales bacterium | reverse complement strand
CCCGACGACCTCGGCGCCGCGGAGCTCGGCTACCGCGCGATCAGCGCGCTGTCGAAGGCCGTGCCCGACTCGGTGCTCGAGGCGGTCCTCCGGTCCTTCGACGAGAAGGAGCCTGCGACGGCTGTCGCGGGCTGAGGGCGGGCACGCAGCACGATCGGCCGCGCGATCGCGACCGGTCAGAATGGCCCGATGCGCGCCGCTCGGCTTCCCGCGGCGATCACGACGCACGACCTCGCACTTGCAGGAGGGCTGTGCGCTGCGGGTGCCGCGATCCGTGGGCCGGGGCTGACCTCGAGGGACCTGTGGTTCGACGACGCGTGGGCGGCCCTCCCGGCACACGTTGCGCTCCACGACGCGGTCCGCATGGTCGTGACCACGCCGCTGTACACGCTGGCGCTTCGGTACTGGATCATCGCGGGACCGGCCGACACGTGGTGGGCCCAGATCCCCGCGCTCGTCTTCGGGGTCGCCGGGATCGCCGGGATCTACCTGCTCATTCGGTGGCTCGGGTTCTCGCGTCTTGCCGCGTTCGCCGCGGGCGCGGTGGTCGCGGCGAGCCCGATCACGGTCATGTACTCGACGAGGGTGAAGGAGTACAGCGCCGACCTGTTGCTCGCGTGCCTGGTCCTGTGGCTCTTCGAGCGGTGGCGTCGAGCCCCTTCGGGGCCATCGATGGCGGTGCTTGGCGTCGTAGCGCTGAGCGCGCTGTGGATCTCGGCGTCGACGGCGGCAGCCGTGGGTGGCATCGCGGCCGCAGCCGTGCTGGTCGCCTGGGCCACGCCGGCGCTGCGCCGTCAGGTGCTCGCGCTCCTCGCTTGGCTCGCGGTGGGATCGGCGACGTTGTGGCTCGTGTTCCTCCGCCACCTGCAGCCCGAGCTCCGGGCGAACTGGCGACGGCATGGGTTCCTCTTCGGGTACTCGAGCTCGCGTCACGTCGAGTACGCGTTCCAGCAGACCTTCAGTGGCATCGTGCACGGCGTCTTCGGCGCGGCGATCCCCTACACGTTCAAGGGCTACGCCCTCCGAACCGTCCCGATGGCGCTCGCCATCGTCACGGCGCTCGTGCTCGTCGCGCTGGTCGTTCCGCCCGTCGTCGCCGTGATCCGCACCAAGGGCCGTGCCGCGAGCGCCACGACCGCCGCCGCGGCCACGGTCCTCCTCGCGATCGCCGGGACGGTCGCGGGCATCGCGCCGCTCGGCGACGGACGGACGGACGAGGCGCTCTACCCCTCGATGCTGGTCCTCCTCGTTGCGTGCGCCGCCGGCGTCGCCCGCGCGCTGCGCGTCGAGGGCACCCAGCGCCGCGTCGTCCGTGCCGTCGTCGCAGGGGTCGTCGCCGTCGGCGCGCTCTGGTTCGGCATCGCGCACGTCGCCGAGTACCCCCCGACCGGCGTGTCGAGCGTGCTCAGCGAGCTGCGCGCCAGCGGGCTCCTTCGACCGGGCGATCTGTTGGTCGTGGACGGCTACGAGTCCTTCACCTGGGGGGACGAGCACCTGGGTCCGTGGGCCGTCTCGTTCCAGCAGGGCGCGATCCCCTGGCCGATGGGCTTCCACGTCGCGAGCCTCGAGCGCTCGGTCATCCTCTCGAGGGACTACCTCCAGCCCGACGCGACGTTCCCGACGCTGTCCCAGCGCAGCCATCGGCTCTGGTTCATCGGTCCGACCGTCGGCGGGTACTCGACGTCCGCTCCCACGCCGCTCTGGGCGCTTCCCTTCCACACCCCGACGTTGAACTTCTTCCTCGGACCAAGGGGCAACGGCGCGAACGGGTGGCGGCCCGTGCACCCGTGCTGCGGCGACTCAGGGGCCTACGCCTGGCTGTTCGTGCACCAGTAGGCACGCGGGCGGCGGCATCTCCGGACTCGCTTCGACGACGAACGCACCGACGACCTCATGCCGGCGAGCGGCCATCACAGTGTCCACCGATCGAGCTCTCGCCACGAGCCCCAGTCCAGGTCCGAGGTGTCCCATACGGCTACTGCGCCGATGGTCGCAGCGGGAAGGGATGCGGGCAACCCGGCGGCTTCGATCGCCTCTCGGCGTTGCGACGTCGTGCGTTCCCCATAGAGAAGGCTCAAGTGCGGTCGGTACGGCTCGGTGTCGTCAGACTGCATGGCCGAGCGCAGCTGCGCTCGCAGACGCACGAGAGGGTCAGGGCTGGCCCGCAGCGTCACGCAGCGAAATCGAGCGTCCTCGTCGTCGACCTGCAGCATCTCGACCTCGAATGATGGAACGTCCTTGAGGACCGCAGCGACGCGCTCGTGGGTCCATCCCGACACGTCGCCAAGCACGGTGACGTGCGGCACGAACGCACGCGTCCCCGAGATCCGCGCGAACCGCTCGATGGCCTCTTGGAACCACCCCTGGGTTGCGGCGGTCGGCAGCGCCCAGCAGGAGAGGTGCGGTGTCCCGTCGCGCTTGCGTCTCACGGCGTCACCTACTCAATCTCTGCGGTGTGCTCGGGAAGCGTCACGCACGATCGGCAACTGGTCGCTCGAGCTCCGTGGCGAGGTCAGCGACGTCGGCGCGCGCCCCGGACGCCGCGCACCATCGGGCGCGCCCCAGCCACCTCGCGGAGCGTCGACTCCACGACGCCCGCGCCTCCAGGCACGCCGTCGGCAGGGATCTCCCAGCGATACCGCAGCGCCCCGAAGCTGAGCGCGATCACGACGAGCCCGCGCAGCCTCGCGGTCCGCACGTCCCTGCACGCCACCCACGGGATCTGCCACGCCGTCACCGGCGTGCCGCCGAGCTGGGTGATGCCCGACGCATCGATCCGAAGCTCGAGGTCGCCGACCGCGGGGCCGATGCCCGGTGCGGGCACCAGCGTTGCCCCTGTCACGACGAGTGGCGAGCGCTCAGGCACCGTCGGCCACCATCGACTCGGCCGCGGCGTGTGCCGCGTCGATCGTGCGATCGACGTCGTCGTCGGTGTGCGCGAGCGAGCAGAACAGGACCTCGTAGCCACCGGGCGCCAGCGCCACGCCGCGGCTGAGGAGCCGATGGAAGAAGGCGGCGTAGCGACCAGCGTCGTTCACGGTCCGCACGGCCGCGGCGTTCTCCGGCAGCTCGATCGCCGCGTCGCCGGGACCGACGAGGACCGACGCGAGCGTGCCCGCACGCGGGGCGCACGTCGCGACGCCGGCGGTGCTCAGCGCCTCGTCGAGCCCGGCGGCGAGCCGCCCGGTGCGAAGCGCGAGCTGCTCGTAGTCCGCGTCGTCCACCGCGTCGAGCACGGCAAGCCCTGCGGCCATCGCGAGCGGGTTCCCAGAGAGGGTGCCCGCCTGGTACACCGCGCCGCGCGGCGCGAGCTCCCCCATGAGCGCCGAGCGCCCGCAGAACGCGCCGACGGGGAGGCCGCCCCCGATCACCTTGCCGAAGCACCACAGGTCGGGCACAACGCCGTAGACGTCGGAGGCGGCCCGCGGCGCGAGGCGGAACCCCGTGATCACCTCGTCGAACACGAGCAGGGCCCCCACGCGGTCGCACTCGCTGCGCAGGCCCGCCAAGAAGCCGTCCTTCGGCGCGACCAGCCCCATGTTCGCCGCGACCGGCTCGACGATGACGCAGGCGACGTCGTCGGCGAGCTCCGGCACGACGTTGTAGGGCGCAACGACGGTGTCCGCAACGGCGCCAGCGGGCACGCCGGCGGAGCCAGGGAGCCCAAGCGTCGCGACGCCGCTGCCGGCGGCGGCAAGCAACGCGTCGGCGTGGCCGTGGTAGCAGCCGTCGAACTTCACGATCCTCGAGCGGCCCGTCGCCCCCCTCGCGAGGCGAACCGCGCTCATCGCCGCCTCGGTCCCCGACGACACGAAGCGCACCTGTTCGACGCCGTCGACGCGCAGGGCGATCGCCTCGGCGAGGCGCACCTCGCCAGGCGTCGGCGCTCCGAACGTCGTGCCGTTCGCCGCCGCCGCGGTGATCGCCTCGATGACGCGCGGGTCCGCGTGGCCCAGCAGCGACGCGCCGTAGCTTTGGACGTAGTCCATATAGCGCGTGCCCTCCACGTCGGTCACGTAGGCGCCCCTGCCCGACACGACCGTGTAGGGCGTGCCGCCGACTGACGCGAACGAGCGGACCGGCGAGTCCACGCCCCCGGGGAGCACGCGTTGGGCGCGCTCGAACCACGATGCGTTGGACTCAGCCACCGAGCGCCTCTGCGACCTCCGCGGCGAAGTACGTGACGACGAAGTCGGCGCCCGCGCGACGGATCGCGATGAGGTGCTCGATCCCGACGGCCGTCCCGTCGAGCCAGCCGCGCTCGGCGGCCGCCTTGACCATCGCGTACTCGCCGCTCACGTGGTACGCGGCCACCGGGACGTCGACGAGCTGGGCGACGTCGGCGATCACGTCAAGGCAGCTGAGGGCGGGCTTGACCATGACGATGTCCGCGCCCTCGGCGATGTCGGCGAGGACCTCGGCCCGTGCCTCTCGTCGGTTGCGCAGGTCCTGCTGGTACCCCCGGCGGTCACCGCTTTGGATCGTCACGTCGACCGCATCGCGGAATGGCCCGTAGAGCGCCGTCGCGTACTTGGCCGCGTACGCCAGCACGATGGTGTCGTCGTGGCCGGACGTCTCGAGGGCGGCGCGGATCGCCGCGACCTGGCCGTCCATCATCCCGCTCGGCGCGACGACGTCGGCGCCGGCGTCTGCCTGGACGACCGCGACCTCTGCGTAGCGCTCGATGGTCGCGTCGTTGTCAACCGTGCCGTCGGCTCGAAGGATGCCGCAGTGGCCGTGGTCCGTGTACTCGTCGAGGCACAGGTCCGCCATGAGGCACACCTCGTCACCGTGCTCGTCGCGCAAGTCACGCAGGGCCACCTGGACGATCCCGTCTGGATCCCAGGCTGCCGAGCCCGTCGCATCCTTTGTGCGCGGGAGCCCGAAGAGGAGCACGGAGCGGACTCCGAGGGCCGCGAGGCGGCTGACCTCCTCGCGAAGTGACTCGCGCGTGTGCTGGCCGTGGCCGGGCAGCGAGGGGATCGGGCGGGGGCTGTCGATCCCCTCGGCGATGAAGAGGGGCGCGACGAGGTCGCCCGGGTCCAGGGTCGTCTCGGCGACGAGGTCGCGGATGACGGGCGTCCGGCGCAGCCGGCGGAGCCGGCGGGCGGGGAAGTCCATGGCGGCCGAGCCTAACGGCGGCTTCGCGCGCGCCCTGGGGCTCGGCTCAGCTGTCGTGCGCGGGCACCATCGAGAACGTCTGCGAGAGGTTGACGCCGAGCTCGGGCACGGACTGGCCCGTCGCGAAGCGGTAGAGGATCGTGCGCATGTAGATGCCGGCTGCCGACGCGAACATCGACACGGCGAGGACGCAGAACATCCCGACCACCGCGATCGGCACGCCCACGAGCATGCTCGCGGGGATGAGCGTCAGCCCCACGACGAGCACGGCCGCCGCGGCCAGCGACCACGCGAGGTACAGCCCGCCGAACCGCAGGCCGCTGCGCGCGACGGTGCCGAACCGCTCCTTCAGGATCGTCGAGGAGCGGCGCAGCGCGTCGATCGGCCCGAGGTCCTCGAAGGCGAGCACCGGCAGCACGAGGAAGGTCGCGATCAGCCACGCGAAGACACCGACGAACCCGAGCAGGCGACCGAAGATGCCGAGCCGTCGCTCGAGGGCACGGACGATCGTGCCGACGAACGCGCTCAGCACGGCCCACTTGAGGATGGTCGAGCGCCGCGCCCACGCCTGGGCCAGCGACCCGCCGACCGTCGGGGTCCGCCCCTCGATGCGGTCCGTGGCGGCGAAGACGAGCGCGACGTTGAACAGGATCGTCGCCGAGGTCGCCCCGATCGAGGCGATGCCGAACGCGACGACGACGGCGAGGCGGCTCGTGCCGAGCACCAAGAGCAGCGGGCCGCCGATCGCGACGAGCGTGAGGAGCGCGGACACCGCGGCCATCACGGGCAGCCAGATCATCTGAGGGTCCTGGCGAAACAGCTTGAGCGACGCCTGCAGCACTGCCTTGCCTGTCGGGTTGCGCACCATGCGGCCACCTCCGAGCCCCACCGTACCTAGTCGGCGTGCGCGGTGCGGTGACTGGCGGGCGGTCAGCCCGACACGGCGACGACAACGGCGTCGCACACCGAGCCGACGGCACGGTCCTGTGCCACACCTGACACGTGCCAGCCCAGGTCACGTGCGTGCTGGGCGGTCGTCGGGCCGATTGCAACCAGCGGTACGCGAATCAGCGCGTCACGGGTCGCCCCGGCGAGCGCACCCAACGCGTCGAGTGCGATCGGTGACATCGCGACGAGCGCGTCGCTGCGTGCCAGCACGCGCGCGTCGTCGTCATCGAGTTCGCGGGCAACGACGTCGTAGGCGACCACGGTCACGACGTCGATCCCCCGCTCGGCGAGGGACCGCGGGAGGTCGTCCCTGGCGCTCGACGCCGCAAGGAAGAGCACCGGCCCGACCGAGAGCTGCTCGGCGAGCGAGCTGGCGGTGCCGTCCGGCGCGATCGAGGCGACGCGCAGCCCGACCGACGCCACCGCCTGGGCGGTCGTCGGGCCGACGGCTCCTACCTTGAGCCCCTCGGGCCACTCGCTGGCCCAGAGTGCGAGCCGCCTCGCCGCGTTGGTCGACGTGACCGCGACCCACGCGAACCGGGCCAGGTCGCCTATCTCAGCGCGCACCTCGGCGTCAGAGCGGTCGGTGACCGTCGCGACCTGGACCGACGAGGCAACGGCGCCGCGCGCGCCGAGCGCGCTCAGGAGCTCAGCGGCCCCGTCGCCGACGCGAAGGGCCGTGACCTGGACGCCGTCGAGGTCCCGTGCGGTCACGAGCCTCGGCTCGAGTCGTCGAGCTCGCGACGAAGCAGCTCCGCGAGCTCGCGGCCGATCCCTTCGGCGTCGACGCCGGTGCGGCTCGCCCGCACCACGGTCTCGCCGTCGTCGGTCATCAGCACCGCGTGCATCGTCACGTCACCACCGCGCACCACGGCGTGCGCGCCACCGGGCAGGTCGCACCCCGCACCCAGCGCCTCGAGGAACGCACGCTCGCTGCGAACGGCGAGGTGTGCGTCGGCGTCGTCGATCGCCACGAGACGCTCGGTGACCTCGGACGAGCGCGCGCACTCGACCGCGATCGCTCCTTGGCCCACCTGGGGGACGAACACGGATGGGTCGAGGCGGTCTGCGACCCGGTCCTCGAGCCCCAGGCGCACGAGGGCCGCCATCGCCACCACGACCGCCTCGACGTCGCCTGTCCCGACCCTCGAAAGACGCGTCGCGATGTTGCCGCGAAGCGCGACGACGTGCAGGTCCGGTCTGGCCGCCAGCAGCAGCGCGCGCCGACGCGGCGCGCCCGTCGCGACGGTGGCGCCCGGTCCGAGCACCGCGAGTGGCTTGCCGACCAGGACGTCGGCGGCGTCGAGTCGCTCGGGCACCGCGGCGAGCACGAGGCCAGGAGGCGTCTCTGCCGGAAGGTCCTTTGCGGAGTGCACCGCGACGTCCGCGCGCCCGTCGAGGACCGCCGCTTGCACCTCCTTGGTGAACACCCCGCGTCCGGCGAGGTCGACGAGTGCGACTTCACGTCGGCGGTCGCCCTCGGTCTCGATGACCACGACCTCGGCATGGACGCCGGTCGCGGCGAGTCGAGCCGCCACGATTGCCGCTTGGGCGAGGGCGAGCGGCGAGCCCCGCGTCGCGAGGCGGAGCGCCGCGCTCACAGGTCGAACAGTGCGCGCACCGCGTCAGCGAGTCGCTGTCCACGATCGGTGCCTGCGCTCTCGCGGAGCGCGACCGTCGGCTCGTGGGCGATCTTCGCGACGATGGACTTGGTGAGCCGGTCGATCCTCGCGCGGTCGTCGTCGCTCAGGACTGAGAGCTCCGCCGAGGTCCGCTCCAGCTCATCGATCCGGAGCTCCTCGAGGCGAGCACGAAGTCGCGTGATGACCGGCGCGGCGCCACGCGCGCGCCGATCCTCGAGGTAGCGGTCGACCTCCTCGACGACCAGCACTTCGGCATCGTCGAGCTCCTCGCGTCGTTCGCGCAGCGCGGTCTCGACGACGTCACGGAGGTGCGCGAGGTCGAGCAGCGTCACGCCCTCGACCGCTGTGTCGTCGTGCGCCACGGTCCTCGGCATCCCGAGGTCGATCACGAGCACCGCGCGGCCCACACCTTCGAGCATCGCGGTCGTGATGAGTGGCTGGTCGGACTCCACGGCGCTGATGACCAGGTCCGCTCCGACCATCGAGTCGGCCAGTGCCTCGAGGCCGACCCCGAGGAGCCGCTCGGGGAAGCGCCCGGCGAGCTCGTGTGCTGCGAGCTCGGTGCGGTTCGCCACGACGATGCCGGACGGGTGCCCGCGTCGCCCCTCGACGAGCCCCTCCACGATCCCGGTGGCGAGCTGGCCCGCTCCGATCACGACAACCGAGCGGCCCTCGAGCCCGCCGAGCCGGTCGGCGGCCATCGCGACCGTCGCGTGCGCGAAGCTCGTCGTCCCCCTCGCGATCGCCGTCTCCGATCGGGCGCGGCGCCCCGCGCTCAGCGCACGACGGAACAGCTCGGTGAGCTCGGAGCCAGCGGCGCCCTCGCCGGTCGCGCGCTCGAGCGCCCGGCGGATCTGGCCGAGGACCTCGGTCTCGCCCGGCACGGCGGATCGCAGGCCGGCGGCCACGGCGAACAGGTGCGCTGGCACGCCCCGGTCGAAGTGCACGGTCACACACGGCGCGAGCACGTCGGCTTCGACGCCGGCTCGCTCGGCGAGCACGGACGTGATCCCGTCGACCGCACCATGGAAGCGCTCGACCACCGCGTAGACCTCGGTGCGCAGGCACGTCGAGACGAGCACGACCTCGTCGAGGTCCTCGAGCGCGGTGAGCGCGACGAGCGCCTTGTGCCAGTGGGCGTCCGGCACGGTCACGGCCTCGAGCACCTCGAGCGGCGCGTGGTCGTGGTCGATCCCGACCGAGATGACCGCCATCACGCCCTCGTATCCGGTGCTACGTCGCGGAGCCGACGCGCACCGGCGACACGCCGAGGTTGTGCAGGAAGCCGCCAGTGAGCGGGCCGCGGCCGTGCTCGAGGTGGTAGGTCAGGATCTGCAGCTCGATCGACACGTCGACGTAGCGGACCGTGACGCCCGGTGGCACCCGCAGCACGCGCGGCGAGAACGACATGAGCGCTCGGATCCCGAGGTCGCAGAATCCGTCGGCCACGTCCTGGGCGGCGCCCGCAGGGCACGTGAGGATCCCGATCGCGGGCGGGACCTCGAACCGAGACACGTCCTCGTCGGCGAGCCGTCGGACCTCGAGTCCGCCCACCCATGTCCCGACGACGACGGGGTCGACGTCGTAGAGCGCCACGATCTTCGCGGTGCGATCCCCGAAGAGCGGGGAGTTGATCAGCGCCTTGGCGAGGTGCCCGACCCCTGCGACCACGGTCGGGTGGCTGCTGTCGCCGCCGAGCAGCTCGGTGATGCGCCGCGCGAGGTGCGCGGTGTCGTAGCCCGAGCCGCGCGTGCCGAAGGGACCGATCGAGCTGAGGTCGCGCCGGACGGTGGCCGCGGACACCCCAGCGAGCCGTCCGAGGTCGTCCGACGAGACGGTGTCGCGTCCCCGGCGTCCGAGCTCCTCGGCGATGCGCTGGTAGATGGGGAGTCTGGCGACCGTGGGCTCAGGAAGCAGCTTTGACCGCCGATGCACGCCGGACACAGCCGGAGCGTAACCGGGTTCACGAGAGAGGACCAAAGGAGCCGACGAGCTCGACGTGGTCGCCAACTGCGACGTCGAACCGCTCCGCGGCGCTGCCTTGGGCCACCACGAGCGCCACTGCGTCGTTGGCGTCTCGAAGCAGGCCGGCGGTTCCAGGATCGAGATCCGCGAACGTCGACACGACGCGCACGAGCGCGTCCTCACCTTTCACGACGACGCCGACGGTGCTGGACTCGGCGATGGCTCGTCCCGGCACGTTGAGCTGCACGTTGCCGAAGCGGTCGATCCACCGCACCGTCGCGAGGAGCGCGACGTGACCGTCTGGCGTGGCGCGTGTCGCGACCAGCGCACGAGGCGGCTCGACGAGCGAGTCGACGTCGAGCGGCTCGCCGAGATCCGAGAGCCGTGCGCCCGTCGCGAGCCTCGCCGCCACCGGTGCGAACAGGTCGCGGCCCTCGAAGGTTGAAGCCAAGTCGGACGCTCGTCGGAGCTCGACGGCCCGCCGGATGCCGAACGCGCGCGCGGCCTCGGTGAGCACGCCGTTATCCGGACCGACGAGGTGGCGCGGTCCGTCACCGTCGACCTCGATCGCGACCGCCCTTCGATCGCCGCCGACGCCCGGGTCGACCACGGCGCAGACGACGCCGGGGCCGAGGTGGGGTGCGGCTCGCGCGAGCAGCGCCGCGGCGCCCGCGACGTCGAACGGCGCGACACCGTGCGAGAGGTCGATCACCGAGGCATCCGGCGCGAGTCGCGCGATCACGGCGTGGAGCACGCCGGCGAACTCGTCGTCGAGCCCGTAGTCGGTGACGAGGAAGATCCTCGCCACGCTCAGCGACCCAGTTGGCGGGACCGCTCCGTCGCGCTGGCAACCGCCTCGATGAACGCCGAGCGCACGGCCCGCGCCTCCAGCGCTCGCAGGCCGGCTGCAGTCGTGCCGCCGGGGGACGTCACCTGGGCGCGGAGCGCCTCTGGGGTGTCCCCTGTCGCGGCGAGCAGGGCGCCCGCGCCCTCGAGCGTGCCCACGACGAGCGTCGACGCGGTCTCGCGCGTCAGCCCTTGCAGGACCCCCGCTTCGATGAGTGCCTCGACGACCAGGTAGAGGTAGGCGGGCATCGAGCCGGACAGGCCGGTCACGATGTCGAGCTGGCGCTCGGGGAGCCGCACCACCGCACCGAGCGCGCCGAGCACGCTCTCGGCCCAGTCGAGGTCGGAGGTCGTCACGTGGCTGCCGCCCGCGATGGCCGAGACGCCCTTGCGCACGAGCACCGGCGTGTTCGGCATCGCGCGCACGACGGCGGCCTGGCCGGGCAGCACGGCCTCGACACGCTGGGTGGAGAGCCCGGCCACGATCGACAGGACCCGGCGCACGCCCGCCGCCCCGAGCAGCCTCGCCGCGCCCTCGGCTGCGTCGGGCTTGACCGCGAGCACGCCGCCCGTCGCGTGGTCGACGAGGTCGAGGCCCAGCACGTCGGTCACGCAGACGCGCGGGTGCAGCGCCTGGAGGTGCGCCCGGCGGCCGGCGTCGATCTCTACGATCGCCAGCTGGTCGGGCTCGCACCATGAGGCCTCAAGGAGCCCGGCCGCGATCGCGGCACCGATCTGTCCCCCGCCGACCACTGCGAGTCGGACCGGCATCCCGCAACGCTACCGGTGGGTGCACGAGGGGCTCGGCGCCGCGATAGTTTGAGCGTGTGCTCAAATTATCGCCCGACGACCGGCCGACCGCGTGACGGACCGTCCGACCCTTGACCCGGCGACCTCGTCGCGCTCTGCGCCGACCCGCCAGGCGCTCGTCGACGCGGCGGTTGAGGTGTTGCGCCACGACGGCTTCGCAAAGGCGACCGCGCGGCACCTCGCGGCGACCGCGGGCTGCAACCAGGGCCTCGTCTTCTACCACTTCGGCTCCGTGCACGAGCTGCTGCTCGCGGCCTTGGACCAGGTGAGCGCGACGAGGCGCGACCGCTTCGACACCGCGGTGCGCGACGTCCGCACACCGAGCGAGCTGGTGCAGCTCGCGACGAGCATCTTCTCTGAGGACCTGGACTCCGGGGACGCCGCGCTCCTCGTCGAGATGATCAGCGGGTCGTCGGGGAACCCGGGTCTCGGCGCGGCC
>DATBQT010000119.1:0-10649 GCA_036560685.1 Acidimicrobiales bacterium | reverse complement strand
GATGACGATCCAGACCGGCTGTGACAACTCCTGCGCGTTCTGCATCGTGCCGGCCGTCCGGGGCAAGGAGGTCAGCCGGCCCATGGAGGACCTCGTCGAAGAGGCGCGCGTCCTCGCGTCGCGCGGTGTCGTCGAGCTCACCGTGCTCGGCCAGAACGTGAACTCCTACGGTCGGGACCTGACGAGGCGCCGGCCCCTGTTCGCCCAGCTGCTGCGCGAGCTCGGGGAGGTCGACGGCATCGAGCGGATCCGCTTCACGAGCCCGCACCCCAAGGACCTGCGCGACGAGACGATCTCGGCGATGGCCGAGACCGCCGCGGTCTGCGAGCAGCTGCACCTGCCGCTGCAGTCGGGCAGCAACCGCACCTTGTCGGCGATGCGGCGCGGCTACACCGCCGAGCGGTACCTCGCGCGGCTCGCAGCCGCGCGCGCGGCCATCGACGACCTCGCGGTCACGACCGACCTCATCGTCGGATTCCCCGGGGAGACCGACGAGGACTTCGACGAGACGCTCGCCGTCGTGGCCGACGCCCAGTTCGACTCTGCCTACACCTTCGTGTTCTCGCCGAGGCCCGGGACCCGCGCCGCCGCGGACCCGAGCCGGTTCGTCGCCGACGAGGTCGTGAAGGAGCGCTTCGCGAGACTCCTTGAGGTCATCGAGCGCTCGGCGGTGCGCCACAACGAGGCGCGCGTCGGTCGAGTCGAAGAGGTGCTCGTGGAGGGACCGAGCCGCAAGGACGCGGCGGTCCTCACCGCGCGCACCCGCCAGGGCAAGCCCGTCCACTTCGGCGCGGGCGACCTGCGCGTCTCGCCGGGGTCGTTCGCCACCGTGGCGATCTCCCATGGCGCGCCGCACCACCTGATGGGGGAGCTCATCGAGGTGACGGCGAGGCCCCGGCATCGAGTGAGGATCCCGATCGCGGCTCGATGAGCGCGCCGAGGCGAGTCGCGCTCGTCGGCGCCACGGCCTCGGGCAAGTCCGCCGCTGCGCACGCCGCAGCTCTCGCGAGCGGTGGGACCGAGATCGTCTCGCTCGACGCGATGTCCGCCTACAAGGGGATGGACCTCGGCACCGCGAAGCCGACCGTCGAGGCGCGCCGTGAGGTCCCGTACCACCTGATCGACGTCGTCGAGGCGTCAGAGGAGATGACCGTCCAGGCGTACCAGGCGCGCTGCGCCGAGGCGCTGGTCGAGATCGACGAGCGCCATGCGACCGCGCTGCTCGTCGGCGGGTCGGGCCTGTACGTCCGCGCCGTCGTCGATGAGCTCGAGATCCCCCCGCACGATCCTGCGATCCGCCGCGCACTCGAAGACGAGGCGCGAGCGCCGGGCGGGCTCGAGGCGCTGCGAGCCGAGCTGGTGGCCACCGACCCGGTCGCGGCGGCGCGCATCGACCCGCGCAACGACCGTCGCGTCGTGCGGGCCCTCGAGGTCGTGCGCACCACGGGGCGGCCGTTCTCCTCGTTCGCCGCCGAGCTCACGTCGTACCCGGATCGTGGCGTCGCGATGCTCGGGATCGCCTTCGACCCGGTGCGCACGGACGCCGCGATCGCCGCGAGGTTCGCCGCGTGGATGGAGGCGGGCCTGCTCGAAGAGGTCCGGGGCCTGCTCGCGGCCCCCGGCGGGCTCTCACGGACCGCGCGCCAGGCAGCGGGCTACCGCCAGCTCATCGCGCACCTCGAAGACGACGTCGCGCTCGACGTCGCCGTCGCGGACGCGGTCACCGCGACGCGACGGCTCGCGAGGCGCCAGTGGCGGTGGTTCCGGCGCGACCCGAGGATCCGCTGGGTCAGCGACCACGACGAGGCTCGTCGTGCGCTCGACGAGCTGCTTTGAACTGGAAGACTGGACCGACATGCCAAACGCGACGGGCGCCGGCTTCCTCGAGAAGTGGCACGGTGCGGGCAACGACTTCCTCGTCGCGGTCCGACCGGGTGCCCCCGTGCACCTCGACGGCGAGACGGCACGCCGGTGGTGCGACCGCCATACCGGCGTCGGCGCCGACGGTCTGATCGAGGGGACCTTCGACGAGCACGGCCTGGTCATGCGCCTGCACAACGCCGACGGCTCGCCCGCAGAGCTCTCGGGCAACGGGTTGCGGTGCCTCGTCGCGGCCGCGGCGTCGCACGGCCTCGTGGCGGAGGGCACGCTCGACGTGACCACGGCCGCCGGCCCGCGACGCGTCACCATCGCGCTCGAGCCCGGTGGTCAGCGTGCGTGGGGATCGGTCGACATGGGCGCGGTCACGGTTCGTCCAGGCGGCTCGCTCGCAACGGGCATCACGGCCGAGATCGGGAACCCGCACGTCGTGATCGAGGACACCGGGGGCGACGAGGCTGAGCTCGTCGAGCGCGCGAAGTCGCTCGTCGCGTCCATTGGCTCGGATGCCAACGTCGAGTTCGTGACCGTGCTCGGCACGGACCACCTGGCGATCCGCGTCGTCGAGCGCGGAGCAGGGCTCACCCTCGCCTGTGGGACGGGCTCGTGCGCCGTGGCCGCCGTCGCGAACGGGCTCGGGCTGGTCGCAGAGCGCGTCACGGTGAGCAATCCCGGTGGCGACCTCGACGTGTCGCTGCGAGGCGGCGTCGCGACGCTCTCGGGTCCCGCGGTCCGGATCGCCACGTTGACCCTGGCGGAGCGCTGGTGACGGTCTATCCCTCGTCGCTCATCGAGAGGACGATCCGCGAGCGAATCGTGCTCGTCGGCGTCGTGCTCTCGGGCGCAGACCCCGACGACGTCGATGCCGGGCTCGACGAGCTCGCGCTGCTCGTGGACACCGCGGGCGCCGACGTGGCCGCGAGGCTCGTGCAGCGCCGTGACGCGCCGGATCCCGCGACGTACCTCGGGAAGGGAAAGGTCCTCGAGCTCCACGAGCTGTGCCTCGCCGTCGACGCCGACACCGTCGTGTTCGACCAGCCCCTCACGCCAGCCCAGCAGCGCAACCTCGAGCGGCTGTTGGGCCGCACGGCGATCGACCGCACGGCGGTGATCCTCGACATCTTCGCGCAGAACGCGCGCAGCCCCGAGGGCAAGGCGCAGGTAGAGCTCGCCCTCCTGCGCTATCGGCTCCCGCGGTTGCGCGGACGCGGGACGTCGCTGAGCCAGCAGGCGGGTCGCATCGGGACGAGGGGACCCGGCGAGACCCAGCTCGAGGTCGACCGGCGCCGCCTCGTGCGCAGGATGCACAAGCTCGAAGACGAGCTGAAGTCCGTCGATCGGACCAGGTCCACGCAGCGCGCCGCGAGGGGGCGGGGCCGGCACCGCGAGGTCGCGCTCGTCGGCTACACGAACGCCGGCAAGTCGTCGCTGCTGAACGCGCTCACTGAGGCGGACGCCCCCGTCGAGAACCGGCTGTTCGTGACCCTCGACCCGAGGACACGCCAGCACCGCCTCGCCGGCGGCGAGACGATCCTCGTCACCGACACGGTCGGCTTCGTGCGGAACCTGCCGCACGAGCTCGTCGAGGCGTTCCGCTCGACGCTCGACTCGGTGCGCCTCGCCGACGTGCTCGTGGTGGTCGTCGACGCGTCGGCACCCGACCCCGACGCGCAGATCGCCGCGGTGCTGACGGTCCTCGACGAGATCGGCGCGGGTGACATCGACGAGGTGTTCGCGATCAACAAGGCGGACCTCGCCCCCGTTGCGGCCGCTCGCCTGGCCAGGGAGAACCCTGGATCGGTCGTCGTCTCCGTCGCCACGGGCGAGAACCTCGACGAGCTGGTTCGCGTCGTCTCGGACCGGCTGCACGCCGCGGACCGCGTCGTCGCGCTGCGGGTGCCGTGGGCGCGCGGCGACGTGCTGGCTGCCGCGCACCGCGAGGGCGAGGTGCTCGAGACCTCCGACGACGGCGAGCACGCGGTCGTGCGCGTGGTCCTCGACCCGACGGGCCGCGCCCGCTTCGCCGAGTGGGTGTCGACGACGTGAGCGGCGGATTCCAGCCGCCGCCCTACCCCTACGACCGGCTGGTCTCGCTCCGAGACGCCTGCGATCGACACAGCGGAGGCGTCGTCGACTGCTCGATCGGCACCCCGTGCGACGCCCCGGCCCCCGAGGTGCTCACCGCGCTCGCAGGGAGCGGCTCGGAGCGCGGGTATCCGACCTCGGCGGGGTCCGAGCCCTACCGCGACGCGGCGAGCGCGATGCTGTCCCGCTGCTACAAGGTCGACGTCGCGCTGACCGCGCTCGCCGCGTGCGTCGGGACCAAGGAGTTCGTCGCGTCGCTCGCGCACTACCTCGCGCTGCGCGACCCGTCACGCGACACGGTGCTCTATCCGGGCATCGCGTACCCGACCTACGCGGTGTCCGCGCAGCTCGCAGGGCTGCGCGGTGTGCCGGTCGACGTCGTCGACGGCCGTCTCGCGTTCGACGCGATCGACGACGAGACCGCGTCGCGGGCGCTCGTGCTCTGGGTGAACTCGCCGTCCAACCCCACCGGGCGGCTCGACGACCTCGAGGCCGCCGCGGCGTTCGGGAGGCGCCACGGCATCGCGGTGTGCTCCGACGAGTGCTACGCGGACTACACGTGGACGTCCGAGCGCGCGTCGATCCTGCAGTCGGGCGACGCAGGCGTGCTCGCGGTGCACTCGCTGTCCAAGCGCTCGAACCTCGCGGGCGTCCGTGCGGGGTTCTACGCGGGCGATCCCGACCTCGTCGCGTACCTGCGGCTCGTCCGCCAGCACGCGGGACTGATCGTGGCCGGCCCGGTCCAGGCCGCGGCGGCAGTTGCGTGGAGCGACGACGACCACGTCGAGGCACAGCGTGAGCGCTACGGGCGTCGACTCGCGATGATGGGCGACGCACTGGCGGGCGCTGGCTACGACGCGCCGGCGCCCGAGGGCTCCTTCTACCTGTGGGTGTCGAAGCCCGGCGAGGACGACGGCTGGCAGCTCGCCGCAGAGCTCGCCGAACGAGCGGGCATGCTCGTCAGCCCCGGCTCGCTCTTCGGCGACGCGGCGCAGCGATTCGTTCGCGTCGCGATGGTCCAGCCCGACGAGCGGCTCGAGCTCGTGCGCCGCAGGCTCGGACAGGGCTGACGACGTCGTCGGGGGTGCCGCGCACCGCTGGGTACGATGCTGCGGTGGGCTCCCTCGCACAGCGCGTCGACGCGCTGTACGAGCAGATCGAGACGTTGAGCCCTGCAGACACCGAGGCGTCTGCCGTGGTCGACGAGGCGATCGGGATGCTCGACGACGGCACCGCGCGGGTCGCGGAGATCGACGCGTCCGGTGAGGTCGTCGTCAACGAGTGGCTGAAGCGCGCGATCCTCTTGCTGTTCCGGCTGCGCGGGATCTCGACGGAGCACGCCGGGCCCTTCGAGTACGCCGACCGGATCCCCCTCAAGCACGGCTTCGAGGCCGCGGGCGTGCGCGTGGTGCCCGGGGCGTCGGCGCGATGGGGCAGCTACCTCGCCCCTGGGGTCATCTTGATGCCGAGCTACGTGAACATCGGGGCGCGAGTCGAGGCGAGGACGCTCGTCGACACCTGGGCGACCGTCGCGAGCTGCGCGCAGATCGGCTCGGGCGTCCATCTCTCGGGCGGCGTGGGGATCGGCGGGGTGCTCGAGCCCGTCAACGCCGTGCCGGTCGTCATCGAAGACGGCGCCCTGATCGGCAGCCGCTCGATGATCGTGGAGGGCGCGCGCGTCGGGCGCGACGCGGTCGTCGGCGCCGGCACGATCCTCACGAGCTCGATCCCGGTGATCGACGCCGAGACGGGCGAGGAGCTGTCCCGTGGCCGCATCCCCGACAGCTGCGTCGCGGTGGGCGCATCACGACGGCGCGACTACCCGGGCGGCGAGTTCTACCTGCCGTGCGTGCTCGTCGTGCGGCGCTTCGAGCCGGGGGAGCGACACGAGCGGGCGGCGCTCAACGACGTGCTGCGCGCCCACGGCGTCGCGACGTGACCGACGCCCTCACCGATCGCGCGGCGCGCTACGTCGCTATCCCGTCGATCTCGGGCAACGAGCGTGCGCTCGCCGACGAGATCGAACAGACCCTGCGGGCAGCGCCACACCTCGAGGTCACCCGCATCGCGGACAACGTGGTGGCGCGCACGTCCGGGAGCCGCGCTCGTCGCGTCGTGGTCGCAGGGCACCTCGACACGGTCCCCGGCGACGCCGGCGCCGTGAGCGTGCGCGACGGGACCGTGGTGGGACTCGGCGCCTGCGACATGAAGGGATCATTGGCCGTCATGGTCGAGCTCGCGATCGCGCCCGACACGGCTGCGTCGGAGGTGACCTGGGTCTTCTACGCAAACGAGGAGGTCCCCCGCGACCGAAGCGGCCTCTTGGAGGTAGCGAACGTCGCGCCGGAGCTCCTGCGAGGCGACGTGGCGCTGCTCTGCGAGCCAACCTCGTGCGGCGTCCAGGCGGGCTGCCAGGGCTCGCTTCGCGTCCGGCTCGAGCTTCGAGGAGAGCGCGCCCACACGGCGCGGCCGTGGCGGGGCCGCAACGCCATCCACCGACTCGCGGGGCCGATCGCCACCGCCGCTTCGTACTCGCCCCGCGAGGTCGTGCTCGACGGCGTCACCTACACCGAGCAGCTCCAGGCGGTCGAGGTCACGGGGGGGATCAGTGGCAACGTCGTCCCCGACGTCGCGACGCTGACGCTCAACCAGCGCATCGCGCCAGACCGGACCGTGGCCGCCGCGCTCAAGGTGTTGCGCGACACGTTCAGCTCATTCCTCGAGGACGGCGACGGCTTCGAGGTCATCGACGCCGCCGAGCCTGCCGCGCCCAACCTCTCGCATCCGTTCATGGCGCGCCTCTGCGAGCTGAGCGGTGTCGCGCCGAGCGCCAAGCTCGGCTACACGGACGTGTCGATGTTCGCCGCGATGGGCATCCCCGCGACGAACTTCGGCGCCGGCGACCCGGAGCTCGCGCACCACGCGGGCGAGTTCGTGCCCACCGCGGAGCTCGCACGGTGCTTCGAGGTGCTCGGCAGCCTGCTCGCCGAGCCGATCTCGCTCTAGAGGCGGCGCAGCACCGAGAGCACGCGGCCGTAGATGGCGACGTCGTGCGAGTCGAAGACGAGGTCCTCCCATGCGGCGTTGGCGGCCTCGAGGACGATCTGCTTGCCCTTGGACTTCAGCTTCTTGACGGTCGCCTCCTCGCCGGGGATACCCGCGACGACGATGTCGCCCGCGTCGGCGTCGTCCTGCTGGCGCACGACCACGAAGTCCCCGTCGAGGATGCCCGCCTCGATCATCGAGTCCCCCCGCACGCGGAGCATGAAGCTCTGGTCGGTGCCGGCGAATCGCTCCGGCAGAGGAAGCACCTCTTCGAGCTGCTGCTCGGCGATCAGGCTCGTGCCGGCGGCGACGTCGCCGATCAACGGGACGTTGCGGACGCGCTCGGCGCTGACCGCGGTGCCAGAGCCAGGCTCGTAGCGGACCCGGAGGGCGCGGGGCTTGGTGGGGTCCTTGACCAAGAACCCACCCTCGGCGAGCCGATCGATGTGGTCGTGGACCGTGGCGGACGAGGCGAGCCCGACGGAGCGGCCGATCTCACGCACCGACGGCGGGTAGCCGTGGTCACGCTGGAACGAGATGATGAAGTCCAGGATCTGGCGACGCTTCTCGGTCAGGATCTCGGCCATGTGGCTCCTCCTCGGGGCGAACGCGCGTTCGTGAGGCTAGTGCCCCGGGGCCTCCAATACAAACACCTGTTCGGGGACGGCCCCTTTTCTCCTCTCAGTGGCGGGCCATCGCGACGCTCCCGTGCCGAGTGGCCCAAGCCGTCGCCCGTTGTTCGCCGCCGAACGAGGAGCCTGATGGACGCTGCACGCCTGCCCGAGTGTTGGAGGGACTTCGTCGACGCGCTGGACGCCGGCATCGACCGAATCGTGCTCTACGGCCCTTCGGGCACCGGAAAGACCTACGCGGCGCTCCGCGAGGGGGTGGGCGTCGCGGGTGCACACCGCTTGGTCTGCACCGAGGACATGACGGCTGCCGACGTGACGGGGTGCTGGATGCCGACGGCGTCGGGCCAGTTCGAGTGGCTGGACGGCGCGGCAGTGCGGGCCTGGCGCGGCGACGGGGTCCGCGGCGGGCGACTCGTCGTCGACGAGGCGGACCGCGCGGCCGGCGACGTGCTCGCGCTGCTGCTGGCGGTCTGCGACACCGACGGGTCGGCACGGTTCGACCACCCCGCGTCAGGCCAGCCGCTCACCCCCAATCCCGGGTTCACCGTCGTCATGACGACGAACCTCGAGCACCCCGAGGAGCTGCCCGCCGCGCTGCGGGATCGGTTTCCCGTCGCGATCGGGATCGACGCGCCGCACCCCGACGCGGTGGACCAGCTGCCCGAGGACCTCCGCGATGCGGCGATCGCCATCGCCGCCGCGCCGCTTCCTCGTCGCGCCTCGCTGCGCGCGTTCTACGCCTATGCCCGCCTTCGAGAGGTGGTGGAGCCCGAGCGCGCCGCACGCCTCGCCTTCGGCCCGGCGCGCGGCCAGGAGATCACGGACGCGCTGGCGATCGACGCCGCAGAGCTCGGGAGGTGACGGGCGGGCCGGCGCCCGAGCTGCTCACGTCCAGGCGGGATCGCTCGGGTCCGTCGCGGTGGACCGTGCACGCGGGCGCGGCGCGCAGGGGCGAGGCGTGGACCGACCTCTCGGGCAACGTGATGCGCGTCCCGTTCGACGGCGGGGCGCATGGGCGGCTCGTCCGGGCGCACGAGCTGATGCACGCCCGCGTTAGCCCCCTGTCGCCTGGCTGCTTCGATGCGTGGTCGGACCTCGATGCGCGGTCGGTCGAGTGCGCCGAGGAGTTCCGGGTCAACCACCTGCTCGGACGGCTCGGCTTCGACCTCGCGGAGCTCCGCGACGGCTCCGAGCGGCTAACCGGCACACGACTCGCAGAGGCGGCCGACTGGTCAGAGCTCCTCTGGTTCGCCGCGGCAGTGAGCGGCACGAGCGCGCTTCGCGATCTCGCGACAGGCGCCCGGCGCGTCAACCGAGGCTGGGCGACCGCGTGCCGGGAGCTCGAGCGCGAGCTGCTGCGGGCTGCCCGCCGCGCGACGACGCCGTCGCTCGCCGGGACCCGGCTGGGTGAGGACGGGCTTCCGGCGGGGTTCGCGACGCACACCCGGGCCTTCGCGGAGCTCGTCGCGCGCCGCTCGTCGCATCCTCCTGGTCCGCTTCGGCCAGGTGCATCGCGTCGCGGACCTCGTCCTGCGGCGACCGGCGTGTTCGCACCGCTCGTGCTCGACGAGTCAGTCGTGCTGGACCGGCGCGTCGCGGGATCGGTCGTCCCCCGCCGCACCGCGGCGCAGGTCGGGCGGCGCGTCGTGCGGCCCGACCGGCTGATGACCGATCCGGCCCGCAGGATGTTCGAGCGGCCGTCCAGGGCCGGGGGCGGGGTGGTGGTCGTCGACCAGTCCGGGTCGATGGCGCTCTCGAGCGAGGACCTGGACCGACTCCTGCGTGCGGCGCCAGGGGCGTACGTGCTCGGCTACTCGCACGCACCGGGCTCTGCGGGGACCCCGAACGCCTGGGTGCTGGCCGACCGCGGTCGCGCCGCCGCCACGGTGCGCCCGGGCAACGTCGGCAACGGCGTGGACGGCCCGGCGCTGCGCCTGGCCCTCTCGAGGCGCCGAGCCCGAGAGCCGTTCATCTGGATCTGCGACGGGCAGGTGACCGACTCCGGCGACCACGCCGATCTGGGCTTGGCCGAGGAGTGTGCACGGCTCGTGGTGCGACACGGGGTCCGGATGGTCGCGGGCGTGGACGAGGCCCTGGCCAGCCTGGGAGCGAGGACCCGCCCGCTGGGCAGGATCCAGGCACTGGGCCGGGTGGCGGGGGCCGTCACACCCTCCTCGTAGAACGTACTGGATCCGAACACCTGTTCGTGCTCTAATAGAGGCGAACACCTGTTCGGGCCAGCACCAGGAGGCACCGATGGCACTTGCACCACTTGAGGATCCAAGGGAGCTCGACGCAGCCCCGCGCCCGGGACTGCGGCTCATCCGAGGCGGGAGGCCCACGAGCGCCGGACGACGCGGTGCCGCGGTCCACGCGAGGCCAGACGCCGCGACCGAGCTGCGCCGCTCGCGAGCCGCCCACCCCGCGGCCGCCCTTCGCGAAGAGGACCTGTACGTCGACGTCGACCACGCGACGCGACCCGGCCGCGTGGCCGTCATCGAAGAGCGGCGTCGGCGCACCGCAGCGATCAAGGCCCGGACCGCGGCACGGCGCCGGCGCAGCGCGACGGCACTCGTCGTGCTGGTCAGCGTCGTGCTGCTCGTGCTGCCCATCAGGGCCCTGGGCGCCGTCACGGTGAGCGGCCAGCAGACACCCTCGGGCGTGCCGGGCGGGCTCGCGGACGGATCGCGGTACGTGGTGCAGCCTGGCGACACGCTGCGGTCCATCGCGATGCGGATCAACCCCGGCAACGTGGCACACCTCGAGCACGAGCTCGCGGCGTCGCTGGGCTCGGCGACGGTCGTTCCCGGCGAGCGCGTCACGATTCCCTGAGCACGTCGAAACACAGGCAGGGTCTAGCGTTGCGGTGTGCGGTGCCCCTTCTGCTCGAGCGACGACGACCGGGTCGTCGACTCCCGTCTCGCCGAGGACGGCGCCGCGATCCGTCGTCGTCGCGAGTGCGTCGCGTGCGCCCAGCGGTTCACCACGTTCGAGCGTGTCGAAGAGGTG
>DATBQT010000118.1:0-13364 GCA_036560685.1 Acidimicrobiales bacterium | reverse complement strand
AGCTGGCTCATCTGGAAGTACTGGACCCCGACGGCCACGGCGACCAGCACGTAGAAGGGGATCGCGGCCCAGACCGAGCCGTGGTGGCTGAACGGCTTGAGCGCGATGTCCATGTGCCAGACGTTCATCGCGCCCGGCGGGCTGGCGTGCTGGAGGTCCATGTACATCTTCGAGGTGGTCGGGATGTTCTTCGGGACCGAGACCAGGTGGCCGTTGACCATTTCGGTGTTGGAGAGGCCCCGGATGACCGAGTACAAGATGAAAAGGAACGGCGCCTGGAGGAGCCCCGTGATGCAGCCCGTGGCGGGGTTGACGCCCTCCTCGCGGTAGAGGCGCATCATCTCCTCGTTGAGCTCCTGGCGGTGCTCCGGGCCCTTGTACTTCTGCTGAAGTTTCTTCAGTTCGGGCTGGAGCCGCTGCATCGCGATCATCGACTTCGTCGACTTGATCGTGAGCGGCGTGAGCAGCCCCATGATGATCACCGTCAGGATCGCGATGGCGATCGCGTAGTTCGGGATGATCTGGTAGATGCGGGCGAGCAGCCAGGCGACGGCGTAGACGATGGGGTGGAAGATCTTGGCGATCGAGCTGAACAGGGGGTTCGAGACGAGCAGCGAGGTCATCTGGCCATCCCCGTGTTGACGGGCGGGACCTCGTCGATCCCGTGGGGCCCGAGGGGCCTGCACCGGACGAACCGCCTGGCGGCGAGCAGCCCGCCGCGGAGCAGGCCGTGCTGGGTGACCGCCTCGCTCGCGTAGACCGAGCACGACGGGTGGAACCGACAGGCGGTGGGCCGGCCCGCGCGGGCGGCCTGGTACAGGGTGATCGCGCGCAGCGCCACGGCGGCGCCCTTCGAGGTCTGCGCGTCAGTCACGGTGCTCCTCTCGGATGGATCCTGCGGCTCGGAGGCTCGCTCGCAGGCTGTGGATAAGTTCGGTGAACGGCACGTCGGCGACGGACCGGTCGGGGGAGATCAGGTACGCGCCAGGTGCCATCTCGTCGACCAGCGTCTCGACCGCTGCCCTGAGCCGTCGGCGGAGCCGGTTGCGGACCACTGCGCCACCCGTCTTGCGGGGGATCGCGTAGGCCACACGGCGGGACTCGTCTCCTGCGCTGCCGGCGAGGAATCGGAGTCGCACCGCTCCGGAGCCGCCCCGACGCCCCTGCGCCCCCAGCTCCGCGAACGTCCGTCGCGAGCTGATGGGTGCGGCGCGCCGCGGCACCACGGTCAAGCGGCCAGGCGGTGGCGGCCCTTCAGCCGGCGGGCCTTCAGGATGGCCCGGCCTCCGCGGGTGGACATGCGGGCCCGGAAGCCGTGTGTCCTCGCCCTCTTTCGCTTGTTCGGTTGGTAGGTGCGCTTCACCTGCTCGTTCCTTCCCGTCGTGCCATCGGGCGCGCAGCGCGAGCTGCGACAGCGACCTCGGCGCGGACGCAGCATCCTACCGTGGTGCCGGAGACCCCGGAGCCCGCGACCCTTGCGCGGGCACGGGGCCCGCTCGTCGGGTTCACGCGCGATCTTTCCTTGCGGTCAGGTCCCCTTGGACCCGTCCAATTCTGGTGCAGGCGGTCTCATTTGCCGGCCCCCTGGCCCTCAGGTCTTGTCTTGGCGGCGGCCAGGAGTGAGGCGGCCTTTGCCTCGAGGTGCTTGGCGTACGCCGCGAGGATCTGCTCGTGCGTCACACCCCCGCTTGGCACGTCGGGGTGGTGGTGCCGGCACAGGTGGTACGGCGTGCCGTCGAGGGGGTGGTGCCCGATGCGCCAGCACCCCTTCGTGTGGCAGTTGACCTTGCGCAGGCCGGTGTAGACACCCACGAACACGGTCGCGACCAAGGTCGCCTCGCCGATGTCCGAGCCGAAACCGGACCAGAAGTTGTAGTAGGGGCCGGAAAGCGTCTGGGTGGAGCCGGTGTGGAGGGCGAACCAGTGGAGGTTCAGCACGAACAGGGTGACGCCCGCGACCACGACCGCGACGGCCGCGGCGACGGCGCCCCACATGATGCTTCGACTCATGCTCGCACCTCCCTCTCGTCCGCGGCGTCGAGCGTCGCCGGATGCAGTTTCACCTGTCACGAATGCGGCGCGACGGACCGTCGCCGTCGGCGCTCAGAACGGGCGCCCTCAAGGTCCGCAGATAGCATCCGACGATGCCCGACGGGGGACCGCCCCTCCAGCGCAGTGCCGCTGCCTCGCCCGTCGCGAACGAGGAGGGCCTCGTCGCGCTCGGCAACGCCATCGAGTCGAGGACGGCGCGCGGCACCCACCGACGCCGCTCTCGCAGGACCAGGCGAATCTGGATCCGTCGCTCGCTCGTCGCGCTCGGCCTCGTGTGCGTGCTGCTCATCGCGGCGGTGGTGGCCGACTACTTCTACCTCGGGTCGCTCGTCCACCACCGAAACGTGAACCACCTCCAGGCGGCGGGGCCGACCGAGAACATCCTGCTCGTGGGGTCCACCAACCGGTGCGTCCCCGGCCTCAACAACCCCGCCTACGGCCTGTGCTCGCAGGGCGTCACCGGCATCAACAGCGACATCGTCATGGTCGTACACCTTGACCCCGGCAAGGGGACCGCGTCACTGCTCTCGATCCCGCGCGACCTGTTCGTGCCCAACGCGCGGGCTGAGGGCGCCAACAAGATCGACGCCGCGCTCGTCGAGACGCCGAGCCAGCTCGCCGCGGCGATCGAGGAGGACTTCGGGATCCCGATCGACCACTACGTCGAGCTCAACTTCAAGACCTTCTCGAACGTCGTCGACGCGCTCGGCGGCATCAACATGTACTTCCCGGTCCCCATCTACGACCAGCTGTCGGGCCTCAACATCGAGCGTCCTGGCTGCTACCACCTGAACGGCGTGCACGCGCTCGAGGTGGTTCGCGCCCGCCACCTCCAGGTGCAGGCTGCGTCGCTCGAGCCGTTCCGTCCCGACCCGACCAACCATGCCCCCACGACCTGGCCCCAAGAGGGCCAGTCCGACCTCGCACGCATCCGCCGAACCCACGAGTTCCTCCGGATCGTGGCAGCCAAGCTCAGCGCGCAGGGGCTCTCGAACCCCTTCACCGACCAGAGCCTGGCCACCGCCGTGCTCCCGGACCTCACCGTCGACAACGGGTTCTCCGAGCCGCACATGGTGAGCCTCGCCTCGACGTTCGCGGGGATCTCGATCGCGAACGTCGCCCAGTACACCTACCCGGTGATCCTGAACCAGACCGGCAGCTACAGCTACAAAGGCGGCCTCTACGGCGACGTCGCGTTCCCGATCCAGCCCGGTGGCTGGACGACGATCGACACGCTGTTCGGCGTCAAGACGTCGCACTCAATCTGGAACGGCAATCCCCTCCCCGGCCACGGCACGTTCCCGATGTCCGTCGAGAACGGGACCGGCCTCGCCAACCAGGCGACGTCCATCGCCCATGCGCTTCGGAACCGGGGCTTCAGGATCGTCGCGACGGGCGATCGCACGCCGGTCGGGGCGACCTCCGAGACCGTCGTCTGGTACGGCGGGCCGCCGCCGCCCGACCACGGGAACTGGACGAGCGCGGGGCTCGAGTACGCGCTCTCGGTCCTCCCGCAGCTGCGCGGGCCCGTGATCCTCGGCTACAACCCGGCCGAGCTCACGCCCGGCACCAAGGTCACCGTGGTCACGGGCACCGACCTCTCGATGATGCCGATCCCCAAGCCCCCGGCATCGACCGGCACCACGACGACCAGGCCGGGTGCGACCAGCACGACCATGCACGCCACGACCACCACCTCGCCAGTGGCGACGACGGTCCCCGACGTGCCGGGCGTCAGCACGGACAATCGGTTCTCCGCCCCGTCGGCGACCGCCGAGCCCCTCGCCCCCTACGACCCGAGGGCCTGCAACGCCGCCGGGACGGGGCCGCCGACGACGACCACGACGGTCGCGAGCGCCGCTCGCTGAGCCGGTCGCGCCCCAGTTCGCGGGGGGCGGACGGTCGAGGTCTGGGACCTTGTGCAGAACCCCTCGAAGAGGTGTAGGTTCATGCGCCGCACAGCACCCCGACGTCGGCGGAGGTTGTGGATAGCACTGTTGATAAGCAGGGGATGGCCCTGTGGAGGACTACATGGGCGACGTCGACGATCTCTGGGCACAGTGCGCAGAATCATTGCGTGAACAGGTTTCTGAGAACGTGTGGTCGCTGACCCTGCGGTCCCTGCGCCCTGTGGATTTTGTTGGGGATAAGTTGGTGCTTGAGGCGCCGAACCCCATCCAGCGCAATCGGGTCAACGACCGCTACCTCCAGCTCGTGGAGGACACGATGACCACCGTCGTGGGCCACACGGTGGCCGTCGAGCTGGTCGTGGCCGACCACGAGGCGCCGCAGATCCCAGAGGTGCACCTCCCCGAGGCGCAGGTCGCGGCTCCCTCGCCCGCCGTCGCGGTCCGAACTGCCTCGTCGGAGTCCAACGAGTCTTACGCCGCGCGCCTCGACCCCCGCTTCACGTTCGACGCCTTCGTCTCGGCGAGCTCGAACCGCCTGCCGCTCGCCGCCGCCCAGACCGTGGCAGAGACGCCCGGCAAGGCCTACAACCCCCTCTTCATCTACGGCGCCTCGGGGCTGGGCAAGACCCACCTCCTGCACGCCATCGGGAACTACGTCCAGGACAACTACTCGAGGATGCGCGTCCTGTACGTGACGACCGAGCACTTCTTGAACGACTTCATCGACGCGATCCGCAACAAGACGACGCTGACGTTCAAGCGCCAGTACCGAGAGTGCGACGTGCTGCTGATCGACGACATCCAGTTCATCCAGGGCCGCGAGGGCCTCCAAGAGGAGCTCTTCCACACGTACAACACGCTCCAGGGCGCCGGCAAGCAGATCGTGCTCACGTCGGACCGGACCCCCAAGGCGATCGAGACGCTCGAGGAGCGGCTCCGCAGTCGACTCCTGTCAGGGCTGCTCACCGAGATCGACCGACCCGACCTCGAGACGCGCCTCGCGATCCTGCGGACCAAGGCGGAGTACGACCGGATCGCCCTGCCCGACGACGTCGCGGAGTTCATCGCCAGCCACGTGCGCGACAACATCCGCGAGCTCGAGGGCGCGATCATCCGCGTCAACGCCTTCGCGAACCTCAACCGCGAGCCGATCACCCTCGACCTCGCCAAGCGCGTGCTCTCCGACCTCGGCGACGAGACCCCGACGATCACCCCCGACGCGATCGTGACGACGGTGGCCGAGTACTACCACTTCACCCCGAACGAGATCCGCGGCCCGCGCCGCGTCCGGCCCTTGGTCACGGCCCGACACGTGGCGATGTTCCTCATGCGCGACCTGCTCGCCGACTACTCCTACCCGATGATCGCGAGGATCTTCGACGACCGGAACCACACGACGGTCATCAGCGCGGTCGAGAAGATCCGGGGCCAGATGGCCGAGCGCCAGCAGCTCTACGACCAGGTCACCCAGTTGCGCCGACAGTTGAAGGGGGAGAGCTGAGCTGTGCAGCACCGGCCTCTTTCATGTGCGTCGGTGCCGCCTATCCTGTGGCGCGATGCCACCGTCCCCCACAGGTTCGAGGGTCTTGCGAGAGGACCAGAATATTGTTTCCCACCGGTGACCACAGACCAGTGGATGAATATTTACCCTCTGATCAGGCATGATGTCTCGTTGTCCACAATCCACACCCCTACTATGACAATCCCTTCTCTACACGAGGTGCTGTGGGGGGCGCCAACGCGAAAGGTGGTCAGGCGATGAAGTTCCGCTCAGAGCGCGACACGCTGGTCGAGGCCCTCTCTGCGACTGCCCGTGCGGTGTCCACCAGGGCGGTGGGTGCGACGACCGGACTCGATCTGGTCGTGAAGGGCAACGAGCTGACCGTGACGGGGACCGACCTCGACCTCACCGTCCGCGCCACGATCGAGGTCATCGGGATCGACGACGGCGAGGCAGTCGTGCCCGCGCGCCTCGTGGCCGACGCGGTCCGCCACCTCGAGCCGGGCGCGGTCACCGTCGACGCCTCCGATGAGAAGGTCGAGATCTCCGCGGCGAGGTCGCGCTACTCGCTGCGCACGTTCCCGACCGCCGACTTCCCCTCGCTGCCCGCGCCCGCGGCGGCGTCGACGACCGTGCCGGCAGGAGAGCTGGTCGAGGCGCTTCGCCAGGTGGTGCGCGCCTCGTCGAGCGACGACGCGCGGCCGCTGCTCACCGGCGTGCTGTTCACCAACGAGGACGGGACGCTGCGGCTCGTCGCGACCGACTCGTACCGCCTCGCGCTGTGCGACCTGGCGGGTCGAACCGGGATCGCCGGTGATCGCGACCTGCTCGTCCCGTCACGTGCGCTCAACGAGCTGCAGCGCGTCTGCGGGTCCGGTACCGAGGACACCGAGGTCGGCGTCGCGCTGTCGGACACGGAGGTGACGTTCTCCGCGGGCGACACCTTGATCTCGTCGAGGCTCATCGAGGGCGCGTACCCGGACTACCGACAGCTGATCCCGGCGAGCTACCCCAACCGCCTGCACCTCGGCAAGGAGTCGGTCCTCGCGGCGCTGCGCCGTGCGCGCCTGCTCGTCAAGGACAACACCACGTCGGTTCGCCTGACGATGCACGCCAGCGGCGTCGACCTCAAGGTCGTGTCGCACGACCTCGGTGACGTCGAGGAGACCGTCGACGGCGACTTCACCGGCGAGGAGCTCACGATCGCGTTCAACCCCACCTACCTCATCGACGGCGTCGACGCGGTCGCGGGCGACGAGGTGGTGATCGAGACCTCGGACTCCTCGCGTCCCGCGATGGTCCACGGCGCGGAGAGCTCGGCCTTCCGCTACCTGCTCATGCCCGTCCGCGTGCAGTAGCTCGTGGGTCTCGCGTCGCTGGACCTGGTCGACTTCCGAAGCTTCACGACCGCCCACTTCGCGCCCGACCCCGACGGCACGACCGTCCTGCTCGCGCCGAACGGCACCGGCAAGACCTCCGTGCTCGAGGCCGTTGGCTACCTCGGCACTGGGCGCTCCTTCCGCGGCGCGGCCCGCGAGGTGATGATCCGCAACGGCGCCGACGACGCGATCGTGCGCGCGACGGTGCGTGGCGAGGACACCGAGGTCCTCATCGAAGCACAGCTGTCCCGCCACGGGCGCTCGAGGATCCAGGTGAACCGCACGGCGGCGAAGACGCGCCGCGAGCTGGCCGACGCGGTCGCGGTCACGACGTTCGCGCCCGAGGACGTGGCGCTCGTGCGAGGTGGGCCGTCGGGGCGTCGCGACGTGCTCGATGACGCGCTCTTGCTGCTCGACCCCGGGGCCGGCGTCCTGTTGGAGGACGTCGCGCGGGTGCTGCGCCAGCGCGGCGCGCTGCTGCGACAGGTCCGCGGCCGCCTCGACGCCGCAGCGGCGTCGACGCTCGACGTGTGGGACGAGCGGCTCGCCGAGCTGGGCGACGACCTCGCACGGCGCCGCACCGCGCTGACCGAGTCGCTCGCCCCGCAGATCGGCGAGCTCTACCGCAGGCTGTCCGCGGACGACGTCGCGGTCGACGCCGCCTACGAGGCGAGCTGGGACGGCCCGCTCGACAAGGCGCTCGCCGCGGCGCGCAGCGATGACGTCCGTCGTGGGGTGTCGACGACGGGTCCGCACCGCGACGACGTCGCCCTGCACATCGCCGGCCGCGACGCGCGCACACAGGCGTCGCAGGGCGAGCAACGCAGCCTCGCGCTCTCGATCCGCATCGCGGTGCACCAGCGAGTGACCGCCGCGCGACGCCGCCCCCCGCTGCTGCTGCTCGACGACGTGTTCTCCGAGCTCGACGCTGGCCGCGCGACACGACTGCTCGAACTGCTCCCCTCCGGCCAGGCGATCCTCACGACGGCCGTGCCACCACCGCCCGGACTCCAGCCGGCGGACGTCGTCGACGTCGAGAGGCTCCACCGTGGAGCGTGAGCCGCCTGGCCCTCGACCGCTCGCGTGGTCGCTGTCGCAAGTCGCCTCGCGCGTCAAGCGGCTCGATCTCGTGGGCTTCGCCGCGGTCGAGGCGGCGTGGAGCGCAGTGGGTTCGGCAACCGCCTCCGGCGCGCAGCCGATGCGCCTCGCAGGCGGAGAGCTGACCGTCGCGGTCGTTTCGGGTGCACACGCGTCGCGCGCGCGCCGCGACACATCGGCGATGCTCGTCGAGCTCGCTGCGGCGATGGCAGAACCCCCGACGTCGGTGCGGGTCGTCGTGCGACCCTCGGGCACGGCGCCGTCGGAGGCGCAAGAAGCGCCATGAGAGCTCCGCGAGCGCGCGGCTGGGACTAGCTGACCCCTTGCGGCTCGAACCAGTCGAGCCATTGACCGTGGTGATGCGTCTCGGCGAGCGTCGCGCGCTGGACCGTCCCGTCTCGGTAGTCGGCGACGCACACGGTGCTCACGCCGTCACGCACCGCGGCGTGCGGATCGATGAGCCCGAGGTCGCGTGAGATCACCGGGTGCTCCATCACCACCCACGTCAGCGGCCGCGACGCTGCGAGCGACGCGATCTCGTCTGCGAGCGCGCCCCGGCGGTCGGGCGGCAGATACACGGCGGACCAGGTGTTGAGCACGACGAGGTGTGGCGCGTCCGACGCGATCGCCGCAGCGCGCGCGAGGTCCTCGACCATGTCGCCGCGCACGAGGGTGTACTCGCTGGCGCGCGACGACGCGACCTCCATCGCGGCCTCAAGCCGCTCGAATCGCTCGAGGTCGTCCGGCCACAGGCAGGCGAGCAGCCAGGCGACGGCGTCGTCGTCTCCCAGGTCGACCGGCGAGAGGTCGAGCCCGACGCGATGGGTGACCTGCGGGGCCACGAGGGGCGGGACCGACCCACGAAGCTCGCAGCGCAGCTCGGGCACGGCGCCCGGCCGCCCGGCGCGGTGCCCGGAGAAGTCGTAGGCGTAGGCGTCGACGAAGAGGTTGAGCCCGGCCGAGCACCCAAGGTCCAGGAGGCCGACGTCTGGGTGCCCGTTCGCCCGAAGCCACGCCATTACCGAGTGCAGCGCCGCGCACCGGCCGACCTCGTTGGTCTGGGTGGCTCGCGTCGCGCAGCGCGCCTCGATCGCTGCGCGGAACTCGTCGCAGAACGAGGCGAACTCGCGCACGAGTGCCTGGTCGTCAGTGGGCCGGTGGGCGAGGCCGCGGCGCTCGCACACGCTGCGGTAGCGCTGCGCGAGCGCGTGCTCCGCCCCCTCCAACAAGAGGTGGTGAACCGACGCCAGGAACACGTTCACGCACAGCTGCGGCGGCGGGACCTGGTCGGCGAGCTCGAGCAGCGTTGCGTCCGCGGCGACGCCGCGGCAGATCGCCCAGTAGGTGGGATGCCGCGCTTGGTCCTCGCTCGTGAGGAAGCGCAGGAACTGGTTGGAGAGGCTGTCGCGTCGCTTGTCGTCGATGCGCGAACGCTACCGAGCCGACCGTCGGCGGCTGCTCGGGGGACCGTTGCGAGGCGGCCGAAACGTGAGGTTGCGAGCAGGCCGAGAGGGGCCCCAAGCGTCTCGGATGTCGGTGCGATCGGGTAGGATTGTCGACGTCCCAGAACACCTGTGAGGCGATCGTCGCACGCCCTCGCAAGACGCACGACGCGACAACGGAGGGCCCTTCGTGGCGGAGAGAACCAAGGGATCCGAGACCTACGGGGCCGGCGACATCACGGTGCTGGAGGGTCTCGATCCCGTCAGGATCCGCCCGGGGATGTACATCGGCTCGACGGGTCCCGCAGGCCTCCACCACCTCATCCGAGAGCTCGTCGACAACGCCGTCGATGAGGCGATGGCCGGCTACGCCACTCGGATCGAGGTCAGCATCCTGAAGGACGGCGGCTGCCGCGTGGCCGACAACGGCCGGGGGATCCCGACCGACCCGCACCCCTCGTACCCGGACCGCTCGGCGGCCGAGATCGTGTACACGACGCTGCACGCGGGCGGCAAGTTCGGCGGCGCCGGCTACAAGGTCTCCGGCGGGCTCCACGGCGTGGGCGCCTCGGTGGTCAACGCGCTCGCGACGAAGCTGATCCTCGAGATCGACCGGGACGGCGACCACTACGAGATGTCGTTCATCGACGGGGGACACCCCGAGGGCCCGCTCAAGATGACCGGCCCCTCGAAGCGCGGTGCGTCGGGCACGACGGTCACGTTCTGGCCGGACCCGGCGATCTTCGACGACATCGAGTTCCGAGCGCAGACCGTGCTCGAGCGGCTCCAGGTGATGGCGTACCTGAACAAGGGCCTCGAGATCCAGTTCACCGACGCGCGCGAGGGTCGTGAGCAGCAGGAGACCTACAAGTACAACGGCGGCATCGTCGACTACGTGAAGCACCTCAACTCGTCGAAGGAGTCGCTGTTCCGCAAGGTCGGCTCGTACGACTCGGTCGAGCCCGACATGGAAGTGGAGATCGCCTTCCAGTGGAACACCGGCTACTACGAGTCGATCCACTCGTTCGCGAACGGGATCGCGACGATCGAGGGCGGCATGCACGAGGAGGGGTTCCGAAAGGCGCTCACCAACGTCATGAACCGCTATGCGCGCAAGCGCAACCTCCTGAAGGAGAAGGATCCGAACCTCGACGGCAACGACATCCGCGAGGGACTGACCGCGATCATCTCGGTGCGGTTGCGCGAGCCGCAGTTCGAGGGCCAGACGAAGGGCAAGCTCGGCAACGTCCCGGTGCGCTCCCTCGTCGAGCGCGCCACGAACACGAAGCTCGCCGACTGGCTGGAGGAGAACCCAAAGGAGGGGTCCCAGATCGTCCAGAAGGCGCTGGTCGCCGCGCGCGCGAGCGCGGCGGCGAAGCAGGCGCGTGACCTCACGAGGCGCAAGAACGCGCTCGACGGCGCGGGCCTGCCCGGAAAGCTCGTCGACTGCCAGTCGCGCGACCCGCGCGAGTCCGAGCTGTTCATCGTCGAGGGCAACTCGGCCGGTGGCTCAGCCAAGGACGCCCGCGACCCCAAGCTCCAGGCGATCCTCCCGATTCGCGGCAAGATCCTGAACGTCGAGCGCGCCCGCGTGGACAAGATGCTGCGCAACGCCGAGATCCAGGCGCTCATCGCCGCGATCGGCGGCGGCATCTTCCCCGAGTTCGACCTCGCGAAGATCCGCTACCACAAGGTGATCATCCTCGCGGACGCCGACGTCGACGGCTCGCACATCCGCACGCTGCTGCTCACGTTCTTCTTCCGCCAGATGCAGGAGCTCGTGGAGGCCGGCCACGTCTACGTTGCCCAGCCGCCGCTGTTCTCCACCCTCGTGGGCAAGGAGAAGCAGTACCTGAAGGACGAGGCGGCGAAGAACGCGTTCCTCGCCGCGCACCCCGACCACAAGAACGAGTTCCAGCGACTGAAGGGCCTCGGCGAGATGGACTTCGGCGAGCTCCGCGACACGACGATGGACCCGGCCAAGCGCTCGCTGCTGCAGATCACCGTCGAGCAGGCGGTCACCGCCGACGACGTGTGCTCCATCCTGATGGGCGAGGACGTGCCCCAGCGACGCCACTTCATCCAGACGAACGCGCGCGACGTGCGCTTCCTCGACATCTAGGCACCGATGGCACGCCGTACCCCACCACCGCCCCCGCCCACCGACGGGGGAGAGCCGGCCGAGGTCGAGGGCTACATCGAGCCCATCGAGATCAACCTCGAGATGGAGCGCTCGTTCCTCGAGTACTCGATGTCGGTCATCGTCTCGCGCGCGCTCCCCGACGTCCGCGACGGGCTCAAGCCCGTGCACCGCCGGATCCTGTACTCGATGTTCGACCAGGGCCTGCGACCCGACCGACCGCATGCCAAGTGCGCGAAGGTCGTCGGCGAGGTCATGGGGACCTTCCACCCCCACGGCGACGGCGCGATCTACGACGCGCTCGTGCGCATGGCGCAGAACTTCGCGATGCGCCAGCCGCTGGTCGACGGCCACGGGAACTTCGGCGGCATGGGCCCGGAGAACGGCGCGGCCGCGATGCGCTACACCGAGTGCCGCCTCGCCCCGCTCGCGCTCGACCTGCTCGATGGGATCGACGAGGAGACCGTCGACTTCTCGCCGAACTACGACAACACCGACCAGCAGCCGGACGTGCTGCCGGCGCGCTACCCCAACCTGCTCGTCAACGGCTCCCAGGGCATCGCGGTCGGCATGGCGACGAAGATCCCGCCGCACAACCTCGGCGAGGTCGTCGACGCCGCGCTGCACCTGCTCGCCAACCCCGACGCCACCTCCGACGACCTGATGGCGTTCGTGAAGGGCCCGGACTTCCCGACGGGCGCCCAGATCCTCGGACGCCAGGGCATCCTCGACGCCTACCGGACGGGCCGCGGCTCGATCCGCATGCGCGCGGTCGCCGAGATCGAAGAGGGGCGCACGGACACGCGCATCGTGGTGTCCGAGTTCCCCTACGAGGTGTCGCCAGAGGCGGTCGAGGTCCGCATCGACGACCTCGTGAAGTCCGGCGAGCTCGACGGCATCTCCGCGGTGCAGAACGACTCGGCCGCGCAGAAGAACCGGCTCGTGATCAAGCTGAAGCGAGACGCCAACGCGAACGTCGTGCTCAACAAGCTCTACAAGAACACGCCGCTGCAGACCACCTTCGCGGTCAACTGCCTCGCGCTCGTCGACGGCGTGCCGAGGACCCTGAACCTCGCCCAGGTGCTCACGCACTACCTCGCCCACCAGATCGACGTCGTGACCCGGCGCAGCCAGTTCCGGCTCCGCAAGGCCGAGGCCCGCGCGCACATCGTCGAGGGGCTGCTCCGCGCCATCGACCAGCTGGACGCGGTCATCGCGGCGATCCGGGCGTCCGACGACCGCACCGGCGCGCGCGAGGCGCTCATGGGTGAGGCGTTCGGCTTCTCCGAGGAGCAGGCGAACCACATCTTGGACATGACCCTGGGTCGGCTCACTCGGCTCGGGCGCGCGGAGCTGGAAGAGGAGATGGCCAAGCTGCGCGAGACCATCGGCGAGCTGCAGGCCATCCTGGGCGACGAGGTCAAGCTGCGCGCGGTGATCGCCGAGGAGATGAGCGCGGTGCGCGGCCGCTTCGACGACCCTCGGCGCACCGAGATCGTGAACGACCCCGGCGAGCTCGGGATCGAGGACCTCGTCGCCGACGAGGACATCGTGATCACGATGACCCAGGCGGGCTACGTGAAGTCCGTCGCCGCGGCGGCGTTCCGGGTCCAGGGCCGCGGCGGGCGCGGCGTGCAGGGCGCGAGGCTGCGCGAGGAAGACCTGGTCGACCAGGTGCTGCACACGACCACCCACGCGTACCTGTTGCTCTTCAGCAACCGCGGCAAGGTCTACCGGCTCCGCGGCCACGAGATCCCGATGAAGGAGCGCACCGCGCGGGGGACCGCCGTCGTCAACCTGCTGAACCTCGCCCCCAACGAGCGCATCCAGGCCATCGTGCCG
>DATBQT010000117.1:0-2347 GCA_036560685.1 Acidimicrobiales bacterium | reverse complement strand
CCCGCGCACCGACCACGTGAGCTGGCGGCGCCCAACAGTGGACGCGTTGTCAACTGCTAGAACGTGCGCGTGCCCGCCCGTCTCGCAGTGCCTGCCGAGACGAGGCAGGGAGAGACCAGGGTCAGCCTCACCCCGGACGGGGCGAAGCGGCTCGTCGCCGACGGGTTCGAGGTGGTGGTCCAGCACGACGCCGGCGCGATGGCCACGTTCACCGACGACCAGTACGCCGACGGCGGCGCCCGCATCGCCGCGTCCGCCGAGGAGGCCTGCCTTGGGGCGTCGATCGTGGTGCGCGTGAACGCGCCGACGCCCGACGAGGCCTCGATCCTCGACGAGCGGGCGATCCACCTGTCGTTCCTCCAGCCCGCGCAGAGCACCGACGCCCTCGCCACGATGCTCGCCCGTCGTGCGACGGCCGTCTCGTTCGACCTCGTGCCAAGGATCAGTCGAGCCCAGTCGATGGACGCGCTGAGCTCACAGGCGACCGTCAGCGGCTATCGCGCAGCGCTGGCCGGTGCCGAGCGGCTCGGCAAGTTCTTCCCGATGTTCATGACCGCCGCCGGCACGGTGCCGCCGGCGAAGGTGCTCGTCATGGGCGTCGGCGTCGCCGGCCTCCAGGCGATCGCGACCGCGCGTCGTCTCGGCGCGCAGGTGAAGGCCTATGACGTGCGCGCAGCCGCCAAGGAGGAGGCCGAGAGCCTCGGCGCCACGTTCCTCGACCTGGGCGTGACCGCGGAGGGCGCCGGGGGCTACGCACGCGAGCTCACCGCAGAGGAGCTCGCGGCCCAGCAGCAGGCGCTCACCGCAGAGGTCGCGGCGAGCGACATCGTGATCACGACCGCGGCCGTGCCCGGTCGGCGCGCGCCGATCCTGATCACCGCCGACATGGTGGGGGCGATGGGACCCGGTTCGCTCGTCATCGACATGGCGGCCGACAGCGGCGGGAACTGCGAGCTGACCGTCGCGGGCCAAGAGGTCCGCCACAACCTCGCGGTCGTGGTCGGGCTCGCCAACCCCCCCGCCGGGATGCCGACGCACGCCAGCTTCCTCTACGCGCGCAACGTCGCGAACCTCTTGGCGCTGTACGCGTCGAAGGGAACGGTCGACCCCGACTGGACCGACGAGATCGTCATCGGCGCGACCGTGCTGCGGGACGGCACCTGCACGAACGCGGCCGCCGCAGAGCTGCTCGGCGTGCCCTACACCCCCCTCACCCCGTCGACACCCGAGGCGGCCACATGAACGAAGTCCTGCAGTACCTGACCGTGTTCATCCTCAGCGTCTTCGTGGGGATCGAGGTCATCTCCAAGGTCCCGAGCATCCTGCACACCCCCCTCATGAGCGGGTCCAACGCGATCCACGGCGTGATCATCGTCGGGGCGATGCTCGTGCTCGGCGGCGCGACGACCAACGCCGAGATCGTCCTCGGCACGATCGCGGTGTTCCTCGCAACGCTCAACGTCGTCGGCGGCTTCGTCGTGACGGACCGGATGCTCGAGATGTTCCGAGGCAAGCCCGACGACCGCCGTGACGCCAAGAAGGACGCCGCGTGAGCAGAGGCACCTTCCTCGACCTGTGCTATCTGGTCGCGGCGATCACCTTCATCCTGGCGCTGAAGGGACTGTCGAGCCCGAAGCACGCGCGCCGGGGCAACCTCATCGCCGCGGCCGGGATGGCGCTCGCGATCGGCGCGACGTTCGCGCAGCCGCACCTCCACCACCTGATCCCGATGGTCGTCGCCATGGTGCTCGGGGCTGCCGTGGCGGTGCCCACCTCGCGCTTCGTGAAGATGACCGCGATCCCCCAGCTCGTGGCCATCTTCAACGGCGTCGGCGGCGGTGCTGCGGCGCTGGTCTCGGTCACCGAGTACATCGCGCTCACGACGACGGTGGTTCTGCGCTTCTCGGGAGGCGGGGTCCAGACCTACCCCGCACCGGGCGTCGCGACCTACAAGATCCTCGAGGTGGTCCTGGGCGTGGTGATCGGGACGGTCTCGTTCTCGGGGTCCGCGATCGCCTTCGCGAAGCTCCAAGAGCTCATGACCGGTCGCCCGGTGACCTATCCGGCACAGCAGGTGCTGAACGCGATCCTGGGCGTCGCGATCGTCGCCTCTGGCGTGGTGCTCCTCGTCACGGGCTCGCTCGTGTGGCTCTGGATCCTGCTCGCCCTCTCGCTGCTCTTGGGCGTGGCCTTCGTGCTGCCCATCGGTGGCGCCGACGTGCCGGTGCTGATATCGCTGCTGAACGCGTTCACCGGGATCGCGGTGGCGGCCTCGGGCTTCACCATCAAATCGAACCTGCTCATCGTCGCGGGCACCCTCGTCGGGGCCTCCGGCATCCTGCTCACG
>DATBQT010000116.1:0-3646 GCA_036560685.1 Acidimicrobiales bacterium | reverse complement strand
GGCACCGACGTCGGCGGCAGCGACGCCTCGGCCCGAGCGATCTCGAGCTCGGTGTCCACGTCGCTCGGGTAGTGCGTGCGGATCTGGGCGCCGAATCGGTCCTTGAGCGGCGTGATGATGCGGCCGCGGTTCGTGTAGTCCTCGGGGTTCGCCGTCGCTACCAGGACGAGGTCCAACGGCAGCCGGATCCGGTGGCCCCTGATCTGGATGTCGCGCTCCTCGAGCACGTTCAGGAGGCCGACCTGGATGCGCTCGGCGAGGTCGGGCAGCTCATTGATCGCGAAGATCCCCCGGTTGACCCGAGGCACGAGGCCGTAGGAGAGGGCCTGCTCGTCGGTGAGGTACCGGCCCTCTGCGATCTTGATCGGGTCGACCTCGCCGATGAGGTCGGCGATCGTGGTGTCAGGCGTCGCGAGCTTCTCGCCGTAGCGCTCCGAGCGGTGCACCCACTCGATCGGCGTCTCGTCGCCGAGCTCGCCGACGACGTTCTTCGCCTGCCGCGAGACTGGCCCGTAGGGGTCGTCGTTGATGTCGCTGCCCGCGACGATCGGCATCCACTCGTCCAGCAGGCCGACGAGAGAGCGCAGGATGCGCGTCTTCGCCTGTCCTCGCTCGCCGAGGAGGATCACGTCGTGGCCGGCGAGCACGGCGTTCTCGAGCTGTGGCAGCACGGTGTCCTCGTAGCCGAGGATCCCCATCGCGATCGGCTCGCCGTCGGCAATGCGGACCTCGAGGTTCTCGCGCAGCTCCTGTGCGACCGGCCGGGAGATCCACCCCGACGCGCGCAGCTCGCCGAGCGTCGCTGCGAGGCCGTCCGGTCGTGATGGAACCGTGGAGGGGAGTTCGCTCATGGGGCCGATCGTAGGCGTCGAACAATGCGACGATCCCGCGCGAGACGGTCAACGGGGGCCGTGCGGCGCCCTGCCTAGGATGGCACCCGCCCGACACGGCGTCGGGACGGACGTCGACGGAAAGGGGACTCGTGGCCGCGGTCTCGGGCTCCTCACCGGTACCGATCCCCGCCCGTCGTGGCGGGCCCGACAGGATGACCCTCCGACAGGACGGCTGGTGGGTCCAGCCCCTCGTCATCTTCTCGATCCTCACCGCGTTCGTCGTCTACGTGACGTGGGCGGCGTTCCAGAACAAGAACTACTACGTCGGTGCCTCCTACGCCCACGGGGCGCGGGACCTGCTCAGCCCGCTGTACTCGCCCTGCATCGCCGCGTCGTGCGTGCCCGGCGCCTCGCACCACGTCCAGCTCAGCTGGTGGAACTTCTCGCCGGCGCTGCTGATCCTGTTCATCCCGGGGGGCTTCCGGGTCACCTGCTACTACTACCGGCGCAGCTACTACCGGGCCTTCTGGGGGTCACCGCCAGCCTGTGCGGTGCAAGACGCGCACGGCAAGTACACCGGCGAGACCAGGTTCCCCCTCATCCTGCAGAACTCGCACCGGTACTTCTTCTACCTGGCGTTCCTCGTCAACTTCGTCCTCACCTACGACGCCGTGGTCGCCTTCCACGTCGACGGCGGGATCGGCGTGACGGTCGGCACGATCGTGCTCGTGGTCAACGCCGGGCTCCTGTGGCTCTACACGCTCAGTTGCCACGCGTGCCGCCACCTGTGCGGCGGGCACGTGCGGAAGTTCAGCGACCACCCGATCCGGCAGCGCTTCTGGAAGTGGGTGACGCCGCTCAACGCGAAGCACATGCAGATCGCCTGGGTGAGCCTCATCGTCGTCGCGCTCGCGGACGTCTACGTCCGGCTCGTCGCGAGTGGCGCGATCACCGACGTGAAGCTGTTCTAGGAGGCTTGGTGGCAGCGCACGAGACAGAGCACCTCGACTACGACGTGCTGATCATCGGCGCCGGCGGCGCGGGGCTGCGCGCGGCGATCGAGTCGACCCGTCGCGGCCTTCGCACCGCCATCCTCACCAAGTCGCTCCTGGGCAAGGCGCACACCGTGATGGCCGAGGGCGGCGTGGCGGCCGCAATGGGCAACGTCTACGCCGAGGACAACTGGAAGGTCCACTTCCGCGACACGATGCGCGGCGGCAAGATGCTCAACAACTACCGCATGGCCGAGCTGCACGCCCAGGAGTCACCCGACCGAGTGCACGAGCTCGAGTCGTGGGGTGCGCTCTTCGATCGCACGGCTGACGGGCGCATCCTGCAGCGCGACTTCGGCGGGCACCGTTTCGCAAGGCTCGCGCACGTCGGTGACCGCACCGGGCTCGAGATGATCCGCACGCTCCAGCAGAAGGTCGTCTCCTTGGGCGTGGACGTCGTGATGGAGTGCAAGGTCCTGCGACTCGTCGTCGGCGCGGACGGCGCGATCGCAGGGTGCGTCGCCTACCACCGCCCGACCGGGGGGTTCGTGTCGATCAGCGCTCCCGCGGTCGTGCTTGCGACCGGGGGCGTCGGCAAGTCCTGGAAGTACACGTCCAACTCGTGGGAGTCGACCGGCGACGGCCACGCGCTGGCCCTGTGGGCGGGCGCCGAGCTCATCGACATGGAGGCGATCCAGTTCCACCCCACCGGGATGGTCTGGCCCCTTAGCGTGCGCGGCCTCCTCGTGACCGAGGGCGTCCGGGGCGACGGCGGCGTGCTGCGCAACGCAGACGGCGAGCGGTTCATGTTCAACTACGTCGCCGACATGTTCCGCGCCGAGACCGCGGACTCAGAGGACGAGGCCGACCGCTGGTACGACGACCACTCGGCCGGACGACGCCCTCCCGAGCTCTTGCCGCGCGACGAGGTCGCCCGGGCGATCAACACCGAGGTGAAGGCAGGTCGCGGCTCGCCGCACGGCGGGGTGTTCTTGGACATCGCGTCGCGGCGCTCTGCGGAGTTCATCCGCCGCCGCCTGCCCTCGATGTACCACCAGTTCATGGAGCTGGCGGGCGTCGACATCACGACGACGGCGATGGAGATCGGCCCGACGTGCCACTACATCATGGGCGGCGTCCGCGTCGAGGCCGACACCACCGCCACCAAGGTGCCCGGCCTCTTCGCCGCGGGCGAGGTCGCCGGCGGCATGCACGGGTCGAACCGGCTCGGTGGCAACTCGCTGAGCGACCTGCTCGTGTTCGGCAGGCGCGCGGGGATGGGCGCCTCGGACTACGTCGAGGCAGGCAAGAAGCCGAGCGCCCTCGACGAGTCGGCCGTCGACGCGACCATCGACGAGGCGATGGCGCCGCTTCTCCGCGAAGACGGCGAGAGCCCCTACGACATCCACCACGACCTCCAGGAGATGATGCAGGCGAACGTCGGGATCATCCGCACCGGCGCCGAGCTCACCGAGGCGCTGCGCGCGCTCGACCAGCTGAGCGAGCGCACGGCGAACGTCGCGGTCAAGGGCGACCGCCCGTACAACCCGGGCTGGAACCTCGCGACCGACCTGCCGAGCATGCTGACCGTGTCACGGTGCACGGCGCTCGGGGCGATCAACCGCACGGAGAGCCGCGGCGGGCACACGCGCGAGGACTTCCCGACGCCCGACGCCGAGCTGGGCAAGGTCAACTTCGTCCACTCCCAGCCGAGCGGCGGGGGCTACCGCGAGGAGATCAAGACGGTGCCCGAGCCGATCCTCGAGATGCCGGCCGAGCTGCGGACCCTGTTCGAGGAGGCCACGTGAGCGAGCAGGTCGT
>DATBQT010000115.1:0-3849 GCA_036560685.1 Acidimicrobiales bacterium | reverse complement strand
CGTCGAGGTGCGCGCCGAAAAGCGTGACGCCCCACTCCCAGTCGTCCAGACCCGTCGAGCCGGTCACGACCTGCAGGATGCGGCCCTTGAACTCCCGGCCGACCTTGCCGTGGCCGCGCATGAGCTCCTCGCGCCGCGCGTAGTCGAGCGCGTACCAGTTGTTCGCCTCGCCGCGCCGCTTTGACATGGGATAGAAGCAGAACGCCCGCAGGCCCGCTGGCGGCAACGTCGGGCGCAGGCGCGCCTGGATCATCTCGTCGGGCATGCCCGCGGCGTACTCGGAGACCTCGGTCATCGAGACGTAGCTGTCGACCGTCTCCAGTCCCGCGCGCTGCAGCTGGGTCTGGAGTCGCCGCAGCGACCATGCGTCCTCGGCGAGCGCCATGACGCCGCAGTCGGCCTTGTGCCCGAGAATCGCAGCCAACACCACCTGGCATCCCGCGGCGCTCGCCTCGCCGATCGCCGTTGCGATCGCCTCGCGATCGACGTCGAGGCCGGGCCGGCAGAACAGGTGCAGCACCGTGAGCCCCGTCGTCGGCGTCAATGGCTCGGTCGTCTCGGGCATGCGACGATGCTAAGCGGACCATGGCGCTCCTCCGGTGTGGAGCCCAAGACGACATACGCTGCGCGCGTGGCGGCGTTCGAGCGCGATCGAGCTGAACGCCGCGGCACCGCGCCCGTGCCCGACGACCCCGACATGGCGTCGTTCGTCCACCGCCTCGATCCCGGCGCTGCGCGTGAGGTCGTCGACTTTGACGCGTCGGCGGTCACTGCGCTGCACCTCGCAGCAGGCGCCGGGCCCTGGACCGCGACGGTCCTCTACGTCGCTGCCGGAGGAGGGCTGGGCACCCATCCGGCCGGACGCGATCAGGTCCTCTTCGTCGTCCAGGGAGCCGGGTGGCTCGAGGTCGATGGGGTGCGACGGGACCTGGGTCCCGGCGACGCCGGGTTCGTCGCTGCCGGCCAGCTGCACGCCAAAGGGTCAGCGACGGGGATGACCGCGCTGGTCCTCCAGTCACCCTCGATCGCGGTGGAGCCCGACCACCCCTGAGCCTTGACAGGGCGGCCTCCTTGTATAACCCTAGAGGGGGTATCACTAGGGGTAGAGGAGGCGGCATGCCGAAGATCAACGTGTACCTGCCCGACGAGCTCGCCGCGGACGTCCGCGCGGCCTCGATCTCCGTCTCGCCGGTGTGCCAGCGAGCCCTCGCCGACGAGGTGCGCCGCGTCGGCGTCGTGCGGTCCACGACTGCCCAGGTCAGAGACCCCTCGTTCGACCCGTCATCATCGCCGCAGGCCGGAAGCCAGATCTGGGGCCACATGACGGGACGGCTCCAGGACGCGGCGCGCCTCGCGCTGGAGCTGCCCCGGCCTCTGGGGAACGTGGGCACGATCCAGCTGCTCGTCGGCCTCCTCGACCAGGGCGACAACCTCGCGCTCCGGGTCCTCGACTCGCTGGGTGTCGACCCCGACGCGCTTCGCGCGGCTGCGGTGGCGGCAGACGACGACGGAGCAGGCCAGGCGATCGCACCTCATGGCGCCGGCCGCGAGGAGGTGGCACCGCTCACTGGACTCGATCCGGGCAAGTCGCGCTTCTTGGTCGCGCTCGACCGTGCGTCGCAGCTTGCTGTCGCCGCCGCGCTCGACGCGTCCGTCGAGCTCGGCCACCGCTACCTCGGCTGCGAGCACGTGCTCCTGGGGCTCTTGGCGGACGAGGACGGCGGCGCGGGCCGGGTGCTTCGATCCTTCGGCGTGGATCGCACCAGCGCGCGACGGGCGATCAAGGTTCTGGTCGAGGGCTTCGACTATGCCCGCAACGTCGATCGGCGCACGACGGGCGACCTGACCGCGGTGCTCGGACGGCTCGCGTCGCTCGAGCGGCGCCTCGACTCGCTGGACGGCGTTGGGTTCGGGTGACGAGCCGAGCTTCGCCGGCTCAACTCACCAGCCGGTCGGCCTGCGGGTCCTCGCCGGTCGACCGGAGCGGCTCGCAACCATCCTCCAGCACGCGACCGACCCCGCGAGCACGACGCCCCCGAGGATCGCGTACGCGAGGGAGAGGCCGGCCATGTTGATGACGTGCGCCCACCGGTCGCGGTCCCCCCAGTAGTAGGCCACCTCGCCTGCGGCGACCGCGAGGCTGCCGAGGACGCTGAAGACGGCCAGCACCCCGAGCCAGACGAGGTGCACGCGAGAGCGCGCAGGGGAGACCGCACCCGCCTGCCACCAGCACAAGAGCAGCGCGAACCCGAGCAGCAAGACGCCCACGCCGTCCGCGAAGGTGCCGCTGTAGACGAGCGCCGCCCCAACCCGCACGCCGTCCGTCGAGTGTCCCGCCTCGGCGTAGAGGACGGGACCGCTCGCGACGGTCGCGACGGCTCGAAGTGCCGCCGCGAGGAGCACGATCGTGGTCGTCCACGCGCCGAGCGTCGAGTGCGGTGCGCGACTCGGGGTGCCCGCCGCGAGCTCGCTCGCCGCGGCGGCCTGCGGCCTCGTGAACGTCGAGGGGCGCCCGGCCGGGTCGGCGTCGCCCCATGTGCTCTCCTCGTTGGGCGCTCCCACCGTCCCACCGTACCGAGCGAGACCGTGCGCCCCGTGCCCGGACGTGACGACGGCGGGACGCTCGCGCGTCCCGCCGTCGTGACTGCGTCTGGTCGGCCAAAAGGGCCGGGGTGGTCGACTAGAAGTCGTCCATCCCGCCGCCTGGCATCGCCGGAGCCTTGTCCTCGGGCTTGTCGACGATGACGGCCTCGGTGGTCAAGAACAGCGCGGCGATCGACGCGGCGTTCTGCAGCGCCGAGCGGGTGACCTTGGCGGCGTCGATGACGCCCGCCTTGAGCAGGTCCTCGTACTCGCCGGTCGCGGCGTTCAGGCCCTCGGTCGCCTTCTTCAGGCTCCGGACCTTCTCCACCACGACGCCGCCCTCGAGGCCAGCGTTGACCGCGATCTGCTTCAGCGGCTCCTCGACGGCACGGGCCACGATCCTGGCCCCCGTCGCCTCGTCGCCCTCGAGCTTGTCGGCCGTCTCCAGGATGGCCGTCTGGCTGCGCAGCAGGGCCACGCCACCGCCGGGCACGACGCCCTCTTCGATGGCCGCCTTGGTCGTGGAGACCGCGTCTTCGATGCGGTGCTTCTTCTCCTTCAGCTCGACCTCGGTGGCCGCGCCGACCTTGATGACCGCCACGCCGCCGGACAGCTTGGCGAGGCGCTCCTGGAGCTTCTCTGTGTCGTAGTCCGAGTCGGTGTTCTCGATCTCCGTCTTGATCTGGTTGATCCGGCCCTTGATGTCGGCGTCGTCGCCCGCGCCCTCGACGATGGTCGTCTCGTCCTTGGTGACGACGACCTTGCGGGCGCGGCCGAGCAGGTCGATGCCCACGTTCTCGAGCTTGAGGCCGACCTCTTCGGTCACGACCTGGCCGCCGGTCAGGATCGCCATGTCCTGGAGCATCGCCTTGCGGCGCTCACCGAACCCGGGCGCCTTGACCGCTGCGGACTTGAACGTGCCGCGGATCTTGTTCACGACGAGCGTGGCGAGCGCCTCGCCCTCGACGTCCTCGGCGATGATCACGAGCGGGCGGCCGCCCTGCATGACCTTCTCGAGGATCGGCAGCAGGTCGCGAACCGCAGAGATCTTGGAGCCGACGAACAGCAGGTAGGGGTCCTCGAGGACCGCCTCCATGCGCTCGGGGTCGGTCACGAAGTACGGGGAGATGTAGCCCTTGTCGAAGCGCATGCCCTCGACGAGGTCGAGCTCCATCCCGAAGGTCTGGCTCTCCTCGACGGTGATGACGCCGTCGGTGCCGACCTTGTCGAGTGACTCGGCGATCATCTTGCCGATCTCCTCGTCGG
>DATBQT010000114.1:0-11381 GCA_036560685.1 Acidimicrobiales bacterium | reverse complement strand
GTGAGCTCGACGACACCGCGCGACGCGAGGACGCGCGCCTCTTCGACGAGGTCCTCCATGGGCCGGCTGACCTCCTTGCCCCGGACGGCCGGCACGATGCAGAACGCGCAGGAGTTGTCACAGCCGGTCTGGATCGTCATCCACGCCGCCCACGGCTCGTCGCGGATCGCCGCGAGCGGCGCCGCCTGGTCGGCCGCGCTCGCGGGATCTGGTGCGTCGAGGATCTCGACTTGGGGCCCGTCGGTCGCCGCCCTGCGGAGCAGCCCCGGCGCGGCAGCGAGGTTGTGGGTCCCGAAGACCACGTCGACGTGGCCCGCGCGCGCTCGGATGCCCGCGCCGTCCTTCTGGGCGAGACAGCCCCCCACCGCGATCTGGAGGTCGGGATTGGCCGCGCGAAGGGCCTTGAGGTCACCGAGGCGCGCGTACAGGCGGTTGTCCGCGTTCTCGCGGATGCAGCACGTGTTGAGGACGATCACGTCGGCCGTCTCGAGCGAGTCGGCGGGGACGAGCCCGTCGGCGACGAGCATGCCCGCGAGGCGCTCGGAGTCGTGCTCGTTCATCTGGCAGCCGTAGGTCTTGATCGCGAAGGTCCGCCTCGGTGCCGGCACCTCGCGAGTCTACGAGGGCCACGATTCGGGGCTCTGCGGCGCGCCGAGTCGCGTCGACGCCGAGAAGAGGCGTCCTACGATCCGAGGGTGTCCGCGCACGTGATGGTCCCGCCCGTCGTCCGCGACCTGCTCATCGCGACGAGCATCGGCTGGATCGCCCTCGAGGCCCGACAGGGGCTGCATCGTCGCGCCGAGGGGGTCTCCTCCGACGAGGGGAGCTACCGGTTCCTGCGCATCTCGACCTTCGTGGGCTGGCTCGTCGGCGTCGGCGTCGGGCGAGCCGTGCCCGCCGCCGCCATCCATCCCGAGCGGCTCTGGGCGTGGGTGGGGCTCGTGCTGCTCTGGTGCGGCATCGCGCTTCGGTTCTGGAGCTTCCACACGCTCGGTCGCTACTTCACCTTCGTGGTCCAGACCAGCCCTGACCAGCCCGTGATCACCGCCGGCCCCTACCGCGTGGTGCGCCACCCGAGCTATGCCGGGATCCTCCTCGCGGTCGTCGGCATCGGGCTCGTGATCGGGAACTGGCTCACGCTGCTGATCGGGACCGCCGGGGTCCTCGTCGGGATCGTGAACCGCATCGCCGTCGAGGAGCGCGCCCTCTCGCGCGAGCTCGGCGACCGCTACACGGCGTACGCGAAGACGCACAAGCGGCTCATCCCCCACGTCTGGTGACGCCGCGCCGCGGGCGGGCGCGTCAGGCGGGCGGGAGCGAGACGGCCTGGCGGCGCTGCGCGTCGCTCGTGACGCCGACGCCGGCCGCGACCACGCACAGGCCGCCCGCGAGTGCGGCGAGGCTCACGTGCTGGCCCAGCACGAGCCACCCGACCGCGAAGGCAATGGCGGGGTTGAAGCTGAAGAGCACGGCGACGTGCGAGGCCGGGAGGCGCCGCAGCGCTGCGAGCTCGAGGGCGAACCCGATCACGACGCCGAGCACCGCCATCGACGAGAGCCGCCCCAGCAGCGACCACGTGAGCGAGCCCACCTCGGGGACGCTGAAGGGCGCCGTGAGCACCGCGGCGACGCACAGCGCGAGCGCGAGGCCGTCCACGCCCCTCGTCACCGAGCCGAGGCGCTCGGACGCGAGCGTGTACGCGGCCCACCCGACGGCCGCCCCGAGCGCGAACAGCGCGCCCACGAAGGTCACCCCTCCCCCGGGGCGGGCGAGCAGCACGACGCCGACGAGCCCGACCACGGCGTACAGGGCGTGGCGACGACCCGAGCCCGCGACGACGGCCAAGGTGAACGGTCCGAGGAACTCGATCGACACTGCGGTGCCGAGCGGGAGCCGGGCGACCGCCTGGAAGAAGCACAGGTTCATCGCGGCGACCGCCACGCCGAACGTGAGCACGCCCAGCCACTCCGCTCGGGTCCTGCCCCTGAGCGACGGTCGCGCAATGACGGTGATGACGATCGCGCCGAAGAGGAACCGAAAGCCGCTCGTCGCGGCCGCGCCGACGGCGGCGAACGCCGGCACCCCGATCGCGGCCGACGACTGGATCGACACCGCGGCGACCAGCACGCACGTCGCGCCGATGAGCGCATCGTGGTGCCGCTCGGTCGTCGTCACCCCATGGCGAGGCCGACGAGGTCGGGTGCGACCTCGATGACCGCGCCCTCGAGGTGGGCGTCGTCCAGCGCCGCTCGACCGGCGTCGGCGACCGAGCCGGAGGTCGCCTGGGTGACGATGGCGAGCACGCTCGGCCCCGCCCCCGACCAGCACGCTCCCAGCGCTCCGGCACCGCGGAGCCGGTCAGCGATCGAGGCTGCCGGGGGGAACAGCGGCGCTCGCCACGGCTGGTGGACCTTGTCGTCCATGGCGAGGGGTCCGAGCTCTCCCAGGTCACCGAGCCCCGCGATCACGAGCGCGAGGTGCTGGAGGTTGAACACGACGTCGCTGCGCGAGAGCGTCGCGGGCAGCACGCCGCGTGCCTCGGTCGTCGCGAGCTCGGTGTCGGGCACGACCAGCACCACGCGAAGCGAAGGGTCGAGCGGCAGGTTGGCCGCCGTCACCACGCCGTCGTGCAGCGACGCGGCGACGAGGCCGCCGCGAAACGACGCCGCAGCGTTCTCAGGGTGGCCCTCGTAGGCCGCGGCGACGGAGAGTGGGTCCTCGGCGCCTGCGGCCGCAGCCGCAGCCAGCGCGACTGACGCCGACGAGCCGAGCCCGCGCGCGGGAGGGATCGCGGAGCGCACCGCGATGGCGAGGCGGTCGTGGCCCGCGACGGCGACCGCGACGCGTGCGGCGAGGTTCGTCGGTCCCGCCGCGAGCCCCGCCCCCTCACCGTGCAGGGTGACGCTGAGCGACGGGGCGTCGGCGACCTCGACCTCGACGTGGAGGTCGACCGCGAGGGCGATCGCGTCGAAGCCGGGTCCGAGGTTCGCTGCGGACGCCGGAGCTCGAGCGGTCCGCCTCACCGCAGCCGCTGCCAGAGCGACGGTCTCGTGAGCGTTGCGGCCGCGACGAGCGGGGTCGCGTAGCGGTACCTGCCGCTCACCACCACGACCGTGGCGAGGCGCTGGGTCGCCCCCACGTAGCTCGTCGACCACGTCCGCACCTGCACGACCGATGACGCAGGCGCGCCGGGGAACGTGGGCACCATGATCGAGTGCAGCGCGACGACCGGGACGTTCCGCGCCGGCCACCCGATCGTCCCCACCGCTCGCGACGCGGTGACGACCCGCCACGGCGTGATCCTCTTCGCCGTGCCGGTCGCGAGGGCGAGTGCGGCACGGCCGGCGACCTGCAGCAGCGTCAGGTTCGTGGAGCGCTGCCCGAGCACCGCCGCGATCACCTGCACCGTTCGACCCCCGACGTTCGCGTCGTAGGCCATGAGCACGCAGCCCCCCGACTCCGACGTGGTCCCCGTCTTGATCCCGACGACGCCCTTGGTCCCGAGGTACGGCGTGTACGTCGTCACCAGACCTGCGACGGGCAGCACCACGGAGGTCTGCTTGACGATCGCGGCGAAGGTCGGGTTGCGCATGAGCAGCACCGCCAGGCGCAGCTGGTCAGCCGCATTGGACTGCGACATCGGGTCGACTCCCGAGACGTCGGCGTAGGTCGTCCGGTGCAGGCCGAGCGACGTCGCGGCGAGGTTCATCTCGTTGACCATCGCGGTGTCGTCGCCGGCGACGAGCCTCGCGAGCAGCGTCGCGAAGTTGTTCGCGGAGTGCACGAGCATGCCGTCGAGCAGCTCGCGCTCGGTCAGTGTCTCCCCCGCCGCGACGAGGGCAGACGACTGGTCGGTCCTGACGTCGCGCTTGTACTCCTTCACGTCGGCGGCGGTCACCGTCACGCTCGGGCCCTGGTCGGTCGGGCCGAGCGGCAGCGCGCGCAGCGCGACGTAGGCGGTCATCATCTTGGTCAGGCTCGCGATCGGCACGGGCGTCTGGACCCCTGGGGCGAGCGTCACGCCGAGCGAGGGCACGGCGACGGCGGACTCGCCGTGCGCGGGGAACGGCAGGTCGAGTGGATCGACGGCGGGCGGCCGCGCGGCGACGTCGAGCGAGAGCGTCGGCGGCCCCGTGGGCAGCGGCACGGCGACCGCGGCGACGAGCGCACCGCCCGCGACGAGCCCGAGCACGGTGCCACCCAGGACGACACGACGATGCGAGGGGCCGTGCTTGCCCCGTCGGTGCCTCGCCATCTCAGCGCGTCGAGTCGAGCTCGTCAGGGTGCAACAGGACGGCTCGTGCCTTGGAGCCCTCCGACGGGCCGACGGTGCCCTCCTGCTCGAGGAGGTCCATGAGCCTGCCGGCGCGGGCGAACCCGACGCGCAGCTTGCGCTGCAGCATCGACGTGGAGCCGAGCTGGCTGCGGACCACGAGCTCACGTGCCTGGCGCAGCAGCTCCTCGTCGTCGTCGTCGCCGCTTGGTCCGCGCAGCTCCTGGCGCGCATCGAGGTTCGCGGCGACGACCGCCTCGCTCACCTTGCCCTGGCGCCGCCACGAGGTGACCACGGCGCGCACCTCGTCCTCTGAGACCCACGGCGACTGGATCCTCCTCGAGACGTTCGAGTTGGCGGTGAGCAGCAGCATGTCGCCCTTGCCGATCAGCCGCTCGGCGCCCTGCTGGTCGAGGATCACCCGGCTGTCGGCGAGCGACGAGACCGCGAAGGCCATCCTGCTCGGGATGTTCGCCTTGATGACGCCGGTGATGACGTCGACGCTCGGTCGCTGCGTCGCGAGCACGAGGTGGATGCCGACAGCGCGCGCCATCTGGGCGATGCGCACGACGGACTCCTCGACGTCGCGCGCGGCGACCATCATGAGGTCGTTGAGCTCGTCGACGACGATCACGATGAACGGCAGTGACTCGGGGCCGGCGGGAGGCTCCTCTTCTTCCTCGGGCGTGCCACCGGCGCGCGCGACGGCGCCAGCGACCACCTGGGGGACGGGAAGTGGCCCGGTCGCGCCGAGCTCGCCCGCCGCGAGCGCCTCGTTGTACCCCGCGAGGTCGCGGACCCCATGCTCGGCGAGCAGGTCGTAGCGGCGCTCCATCTCACGCACCGCCCAGCTGAGCGCGCCCGCTGCCTTCTTCGGGTCGACGACCACGGAGCCGAGCAGGTGCGGCAGGTCGTTGTAGTTGCCCAGCTCGACGCGCTTGGGGTCGACGAGGATGAGGCGCACGTCGTCGGGCGTCGCGCGCATGACGATGGAGGTGACGAGCGCGTTGATGCACGAGCTCTTGCCCGCGCCGGTGGCACCGGAGATGAGCACGTGAGGCATCTCGGCCAGGTTCACGAACACCGGCCGGCCCGCGATGTCGCGGCCGAGGGCCACGTCGAGGGGGTGCGAGGCGGCCTGCGCCTCAGGGGTGGCGAGCAGGTCGCCGAGCGTGACGAGCGTGCGCCGCTGGTTGGGGACCTCGACGCCGATCGCGGAGCGCCCGGGGATCGGGGCCAGGATCCGGACGTCGGGTGACGCCATCGCGTAGGCGATGTCCTTGGCGAGCGACGTGACACGAGCGACCTTGACGCCGGCACCGAGCTCGAGCTCGAAACGCGTGACCGTCGGCCCGACCGTGAAACCGACGAGCTGGGTGTCGACGCCGTGTGCGGAGAGGGCCTCGACGAGGTCCGCCCCCGCGGCCTCCACGCCACGATGGTCGAGTCGCTGGACCTTCGTCCTCGCGAGGAGCGCCGGGTCCGGCAGCGTCCAGCCGCCCACGTGCACCGACGCTGCGACCGGCTCGGCGCGTCGGGGCGTGGCCGCGACCTGCACCTCGCCCGTCGGAGGGGGCTCCTCGTCGGTCTCCTCGTCGTGCGCGACCACGGGCTGGCGGATCGTCGCCGGCTCGTCGTCGAGGTCCTCGTCGTCCTCGTCGGTCTCGTCGTCCGCGTCCGCCTCGCCGCGGGGCCGACGAAGCAGCGTCCCGCCTGCCCACCACCTCGCGAGGTGCTTCGCGCCGTGGGTCGCACCTGCCGACGCGCCGGCGAACAGGACCCGAAGGGTCACGCCGGTGAGCAGCACGATGCCGATGAGCGCGGCCGCGACGAGCACCACCGCCGCTCCGGCGGACCCGATGCCGCCGGCGAGTCCGCCGCCGGTCCCCACGCCGAGCCAGCCGCCTGCCGAGGACAGCGCCGCACCCGACGCCCCCACACCGGGCCGAGAGCCGGCGAGGTCGGCGAGGCCGCACACGGCGAGCACGACCAGCGTTCCGCCGATCGCGACACGGACGGGGTCCGGGTCCTTGCGGGCGGCGAGCAGGACCCCCGCGGCCGTCAGCAGGCCGAGGGGCAGCAAGAAGCGAGCCCAGCCGATGAGCCGGCCCAGCGCGACGTCGACGCCGTGCCCCACGAGCCCGAGCGCGTCGAACCAGCACGCGAGGACCAGCAGCGCGCCCAGCGTGGCGAGCGCCACGATCCACAGGTCCCGCCCGTGCCTGGCGAGCAGGCCCCGATCCTCGGCGCCGGCCGCGTCGGCGCGGTGCCTGGGGCCTCTCGGCGCTGGTTCGGGACGCCCGCGCGCCGCACTCGAGGTGCGCTTGGAGGTCGCCACAACACGTCAAACCTACCGGCGCGGGGCCGCCCGACCGTGCCATCGCCGTAGGCTCGCAGCCCCATGGCACCCCCCTCGACACACGCCGACGCGATCGCCGCGAGGCTCGACGGCGTCGTGGCGCTCGACCTCACCGTCACGGCGACCGCCTGGGTGCTCCCGGGGCTGAAGGAGCTGCGTGCGCACGGCGACCTGAGCTCGTTCGACCCGCTCGCGGGGCAGGACCTCATGGTGCCGGCGCCGCTCGATGACGGGCGGCCGCGGTGGCGCCGATACACCGTGCGCCGCATCGACCGCGCGGCGGGGACGCTCGACCTGTGGGTCACGACCGACAGCGGAGGACCCGGTGCGAAGTGGGCGCTCGACGCGAAGGTCGGCGACGCGTTCGAGGCGGTCGGGCCGCGCGGCAAGGTTCGGATCGACGAGACGGCCGCGACCCACGTCTTCGTGGTCGACACCGCGGGGCTCGCGGCGATGTGCGCGATGGCCGAGGCGATCGCGGCCCCCGCGGTCGTGCACACCTTTGCGCTGCTCGAAGACGCTGCTCCGCAAGGATCCCTTGCCCTCGCGACGCCGGTGGCGGACAGCGCCGTGGTCTCGACGGACCCCACGGGGTTCCTCGACGAGGTGCGCGAGCACCTTGCCGCGGCGCACGTCGACCCGTCGGCGACCGCCGGGTACGTCTTCGCCGAGCTGTCAGTGATGCGGCGAGCGTCGTCGCTCCTCGCCGAGGCCGGGATCGACCCATCGCGCACCGCCGCCAAGCCCTACTGGCGCGCGGGCGAGCCCAACGAGGACCACGGCGAGCCCAACAAGTCGTAGCTCAGAGGGCGACGACGGCGCAGAGCACGACGGGCTTGCGCCGCGACGACTGGCCGAGGAACCGACCGGCGGCGCGCTTGGCGACGCGGTTCAGCGCGTCGGCCTCGCGCTCGCCCGACTTGAGCGCGTCCTCGATCGCCTTGGCCACGACCTCGGCGCACCGAGCGCGAAGCGCGGCCTCGTGCGCACCGTCGAACCACCCGCGCGTCGACACCGTTGGCCACGCCACGATGCGGCCCTCCTCGAGGTCGACGCCGGCGGCGATCAGGACCACGCCCTCGCTCGCGAGCATCCGGCGGTCCTCGAGCGGGCGGTCGTCGATGTCACCGGTGTGCCCGTCGACGTAGTGGAACCCCGCGGGCACCTCGGGACCGCGGTGCAGGCCCTTGTCGTCGAGGACGATCGAGTCGCCGTCCTCGCAGAGCAGCACCGCCTCGGCCGGCACGCCCATCACCCGGGCGATCGCCGCGTGGTGCACCAGGTGGCGGTACTCGCCGTGCACCGGGACGAACGCCCTTGGTCGCGTGAGCTGCACGAAGGTCCGCAGCTCGCCCTGTCGCGCGTGGCCCGAGACGTGCACGCGCTCGTGCGCGGAGTGGAGCACCTCTGCCCCGCGGCGGTGCAGGTCGTCGATGACGCGTCCGACCGAGAACTCGTTGCCAGGGATCGGGTGCGAGGAAAGCACGACGGTGTCGTCGGGGCCGAGGTCGAGCGACTTCATGTCGCCCGCTGCCATGCGTGAGAGTGCCGATAGCGGCTCGCCCTGCGAGCCGGTGCACAGCACGAGCACCTCATGGGGCGCGAGGCGCTCGAGGGCGGCGGCCTCGACGAACGTCGTCTGCTCGGCGTGCAGGATGCCGAGGCGACGACCGAGCTCGACGTTCTTGAGCATCGAGCGCCCGAGGAGCACCACCTTGCGGTCCTGGGTGCGCGCGACGTCGAGGACCTGTTGGATCCGGTGCAGGTGCGACGCGAAGCACGCGACGATGAGCCGCCGTGACGCGCGCTCGACGAACAGACGCCGAAGCGCCGGCCCGACGGTCGACTCGGAGTCCGTGAAGCCGGGCTCCTCGGCATTCGTCGAGTCGCTGAGAAGCAGCGCGACGCCCTCGTCGCCCAGCGCGGCCAGTCGAGCGAGGTCGGTGCGGCGCCCGTCGATCGGGAGCTGGTCGAGCTTGAAGTCCCCCGAGTGCACGACGATGCCGCGGGGGGTGTGCAGCGCGAGCGCGAAGGCGCTCGGCACCGAGTGGGTGACGGGAATGAACTCGACGTCGCACGGGCCGATCCGGCGCCGCTCGTTGTCGGCCACCTCGATGAACTCCTGGTCCTTTGCGAGGCCCGCCTCTTCGAGGCGGTGGCGCGCGAAGCCGAGCGTGAGCGCCGAGCCGTAGATGGGGACGTTGAGGTCGCCGACCAAGTAGCGCAGGCCGCCGGTGTGGTCTTCGTGGCCGTGGGTGAGCAGGATCCCGTCGACGCGGTCTTTGTTGGCGATGAGCCAGGTGAACTCGGGCAGGATGAGGTCGACCCCGTACATGTCGGGCTCGGGGAACATGAGCCCGACGTCGATGACGAGCAGGCGGCCGTTGACCTCGACGGCGCAGCAGTTCCGCCCGATCTCTCCGAGTCCGCCGAGGAAGGTGACGCGAACTGGCGCGTCAGGCATGGAGCCCTGGGAACCCCTCGGCGATCTCGCGGGCACGGGCGTCGAGCTCGTCGTCGGCTGCTCCCATCGGCAGGCGGCACTGGCCGACTCGCAGCCCTATCGCTCGGAGCACGGCCTTGGCCGGCAGCGGGTTGGGCCAGCGATCCGAGCTCTCGAAGGCGAAGGAGTCGAGCAGCGCCGCGTGCTGGGCGACGGCGGCCTCGAGGTCGCCCTTCAAGAACAGCGAGATCGCCAAGGAGAGCTCCGTCCCGCACCAGTGCGCGGCGACCGAGATCACCCCGGAGCCGCCGATCGACAGGAACGGGAAGACGAGCGCGTCGTCGCCCGAGTAGACGTCGAAGCCCCGGGGGGCGGCGTCCACGAGCCTCGCCGCGCCGCCGAGGTCTGCCGAGGAGTCCTTCACCGCGACGATGTTCGCGTGGTCCTTCGCGAGCGCCAGCAGCGTGGCCGGCTCGATCCGCCGCCCGGTTCGCACCGGGATGTCGTAGACCACGATCGGCAGCGGCGTCGCCCGCGCAATCGCGCCGAGGTGCGCGGCGATGCCGGCCTGCGAGGGGCGCGAGTAGTAGGGGCAGACGGCGAGCACGCCGGCGACGCCGGTGGCGGCGACCTTCTCGGTGAGCTCGACGTCATGCGCGGTGTTGTTGCCGGTCGTGCCGGCGATCACGGGCACGTCGACGGCGCCAGCGACCGCCGAGAAGAGGTCGAGCCGCTCTGCGTCCGTGAGAACCGGCCCCTCGCCGGTCGTGCCGGCCACCACGAGGCCGTCGGAGCCGTGCGCGCACAGCCACGTGGCGAGCGCGATCGCCGCGTCGAGGTCGACGGCGCCGGCGTCGTCGAACGGCGTCACCATGGCGGTCAAGAGCCGACCGAACCGCCCGTCACCCATGCGCCGAACCTAGCAGTGGGGTCTAGAGATCGACCCGGTCCACGGGGCTGCCGTCGGCGGCCTGGTCGACCTCGAGCGTCGTGTCTTCGAAGTCCTCGAACGCGATCACGCCCATCTCGGTGAACTTCTGTCGCAGCCAGCCGTCGGCCGCGTCGAGCAAGCCGAGCTTCTTGCAGTTCGGCACGATCTTGGAGAACAGCACCGACTGGAAGTCGTTGCGCTGCGGGTCCTGCTCCGCGATCTTCAGCATCTCGGCGGGCGTGATGCCCATGCGGTCCCAGATCTCCTGGCCAGCCATGCGGTCGCGCATGCGGACCGCGGCCTCGAACGCGAACTCCTGACGCTCGCGGATCTCGGCGGCGGACAGGCCGTCGTAGACCTCCTTGAGGCTGAGCACGCCGAAGGCCACGTGGCGGGCCTCGTCGGCCATCACGTAGCGGAGCAGCTTCTTGAGGAGCGGCTCAGGGGTGAGCTGGTGCATGAAGCTGAACGCCGCCAGCGCGAGGCCCTCGACCATGACCTGCATGCCGAGGTACGTCATGTCCCAGCGCGAGTCCGCGATGATGTCGTCGAGCAGCATCGAGAGGTGCGCGTTGACCTGGTACTTGCCCGAGCACTTCTCCTGGATGTAGCGGCTGAACACCTCGACGTGGCGCGCCTCGTCGACGACCTGGGTCGCCGCGTAGTACTTCGCGTCGATCCAAGGGACCGTCTCGACGATCTTCGCAGTGCACAGAAGCGCGCCCTGCTCGCCGTGCATGAACTGGGACAGCGTCCAGTTCTGGTTCTCGATGTTGAGCCGCACCCACTCCTTCTCGCCCCACTTCGCAAGTGGCGTGCCCGTCATGTCGGCATTGGCGAGCGGGCCCCGCGTGCCTTCGATGTAGAGGTCGTAGGCGAGGCGCTCCTGGTCCACCTCGGTCTCCCAGGGCAGGTCGGTGCGACCGTTCCACTGGGCGCCCTTCGCCTTCTCGTAGAGCTTGTCCAGCTGCGGCCGTGCGCCCTTGGTGTAGTCCCAGGTGAACTCCGCGTCGCAGTGGTCCGGGACCGCGTGGCGGCCGCTCGGCTCCTCGCGGCCGATCACCGAGTAGATCGCTTCGTAGTCGTTGATCTCGTCGCGGCCCAGCAGTTCGAGGTTGGAGCGCATCGATTCGGCGTCAGTGGTGGTCATGGTCCCCTCCTGGCTGTTGGAACAGTGTTGCAGGTTTAAGACAGTGATGCACGCAATGTCTCAGTGTTTCAGGGTGTGTCAAGTGCCAGCGCGACGACCCCTGGCAGGACGTGGCAGTCCACCAGACCTTGCACGTCGGCTCTCACGCTCAGGTCCGCGCCGTCGGTCGGGAAGAGCAGGTACGAGACCACGATCCGTGCCAGCAGCTCGCCGGCTCGCAGGGCG
>DATBQT010000113.1:0-5659 GCA_036560685.1 Acidimicrobiales bacterium | reverse complement strand
GCAGCGTGGCATGGACGCCGATCTTCACGCGCGGTGGGGCGATGCTGATGTGCACGCTCTGGCTGTTCAGGATCGGCTGGGAGAGCTGGGGTGCGCCGTCGGACTCGAAGACCTGCCCCGCCGACGTCGGGCCGAGCACCGGCACCGGGTCGCTCGAGTGGATGGCGGACCCGTACAACGTCTGGCCCGACCAGTGCACGCCGTCCGACGTCGCCTCGTGGATGAGATCGTAGGAGTCGCGACGCCCCTCGAAGAAGACGTGCGCGGTCAGGCCAACCTCCTGCATCGCCCAGTAGCCGTCGTCGCCCGCCTTCGAGTCAGGCACGCGGTGGCCGGGACCCAGCGCGGTGCCGTTGAAGAACGCGATGTCGCCGCCCGACGTGATCGAGCTCGACGGAATCGTGAGCATCGCCCCGCCTGAGAGGTCGACGACGTCCTGGCCGTGGAAGGTGTTCACCAACTTGTAGGACGACGTCATGTTGAAGTCATGGCCCGACGAGGCGTACCAGACGTACGTGTTGGTGAGGTCGTTGCACGCGACGAGGACGCCGCCGGCGTACGTCGAGATGGACGCGTTGTAGTTGCAGCCACTGCCCGCGGTGAGGATCGCCTCGTTGGAGTTCTTCGCCCCGGTTGGAGCGATGTCCTGAATCACGAAGCCCAGGTGCGGGTCGATGCCCGCCGCGACGACCTGGCCTCCCGCGTCGACGCCGACGGTTGCGTTCGCGATACTGCCTACGTGGCGCGGTGCGCCGAAGGTGTGCCCGTCGTCCGTGCTGTTGTACGTGATGACGTCGTTGATGTCGGTGGCGATGACGGACACGTCCGTGGAGCCGGTCGAGATGACGAGAGGCGGTCCATAGAGCGGCGAGCCTGCGTCCTGGGCAAGCGTCGCCTGCGTGACGCATGATCGGCTCCCAGGGTGCAGCGTGCAGACGCGCAGGCTCGTCGACGACGACGGCCAAGCGAGCACGATCGTGCCGTCGGGAAGGACGGACCCGTTGCCGCCTCCCGACGAGGCGGCGCTCACGGAGAACTGCGCGAGCTCGGGCTGGGGATCGCCGACGACCCCGCCCCCCGCGCTCGCGATCCCGGCCATGGCCGCGACGAGGGCGACCACGGTGACGGACGAGACGAGGGCGGCTCGTCGAGTGAACAGCCGACGGGTGCGATGCGCAGTGACGGAGCGAGCTGGCACTGCGGAGGCGGGGATGGTCGATCCCATAGCGTCCTCGATTCTGAAGGCGGCGCCCGGTGCTCTCGCGCACCGCCCTCGGTGCTCCTCGGTGATCCTGAACCTACGTCAGATTCGAGCGCGGCGACGGGTGGGCATGACACCGTGCGGAGACGGCGCGGGCAGCCGAGCGGAAACGGGCCGCCTGCGACGCCCGGAGCTGTCCATCGGGTGTCGCGCGGGTCATCGTGAGCGCCATCGTTCCCTCGCGAGTCCCGTCCGCCTCGTTCGGCGAGGTGCTCAAGGCACTCGCGGTTCTGCCCTGCCAACCCCCGGCGGCGCCGAGCGCTCGACGGTACGCTCGCGGCGACATGGACAAGGGAGGACCGATGACCGGGTTCGTGCAGCTCATGCGGTTCACGACATCGAAGATCGAGGAGGTCGAGGCCTTCGTCGACAGGATGGTCAAGGAGCGTGGCGACGCGCTGCTGGCAACCCGCTCGACGATCACCAAGGACCGTGACCACGAGAACACGTACTGGGTGATCGTCGAGTTCGCCAGCTACGAGGACGCCATGAAGAACTCGAACGACCCCGAGACGGACCGGTTCGCGAAGGAGCTCGTCGGGATGCTCGACGGGCCGCCCGACTTCTACAACCTCGACGTCCGAGGCGTGATGATGCCGGGCAAGGGCTACAGCTAGGGCGACGACTCGGCGCGGGCGTCGAGCCACGCCACGGGCTGGCTCGGCATCACGCGCTCGCCGGAGATGACGAGCAGGCCGCCGAGCGTGCCGGCGAAGGCGGACCGCACCTCGGCGTCGCCGACCCACCCGATGAGATCGCCCACGGCCACGCGCATCGACGTGGTCGGCGCGTCGCTGGGGATGCCCGCGAGCCGCGGGGCCGCGTGCGCCACCTCGTCGACCGGCTGGAAGGGTCCCGCGGCAGGCGACACGACAAGCCGGCCCGCGAGCTGGTCGTGGTCCGCGACCGCCTTGCGTCGCATCGAGGGCGTGGCGATCAGGCGGTCGACCAGCGCCTCGAGGTCCTGCGGCGTCGAGATCGCGTGCGACTGCACCGCCTTGGCGGCGAAGCACTGCCGGGTTGCGAGCGCGAGTGTCTCCCCGGGACCGAACTCGACGAAGGTGCGCACGCCCTCGTTGAAGAGGGTGCGCACCGACGAGCGCCAACGCACGGGCGCGCACAGCTGTGCGGAGAGCAGTCCGGGCCAGTCCGAGGGATCGGCGTGGTGGCGCGCGTCGACGTTCGCCACGACCACGGGGTCCGCCTCGGCGAAGGTCGCCTCTGCGAGGGACTTGCGGAGTCGGTCCCTCGCGCGCGCGACCATCGGGGTGTGCACGCCGCCGTGGGGCGCGAGCGGCTCGATGGCGCTGGCACCGAGGACGCGCGCGAAGCCCGCCGCACCCTCGACGCCCTCGACGGTGCCCGAGACGACGACGCGGCCCGGTGCGTCGTACCCGGCGACCCAGACGTCCCCCTCGGCGCGTGCGCACGCTGCCTCGACGTCGTCGTCCTCGAGCCCGACGATGGCGGCCGCGGCCGTCGGGATCTCGCCGAGGCCCTCGCGGATCGCTGCGCCCCGCTCGAGCACGAGCCGGACCCCGTCTTCGAACCCGAGCGCGCCCGCTGCGACGAGCGCGGTGTACTCCCCGAGCCCGTAGCCCAGCACCGCCATCGGCGCGAGGCCGAAGCGCTCTGCGGCGTCGACCGCGACCAGGCTGGAGACGAACGTGGCGAGGTGCGCCTGTTCGGTGGGGGGCTGGTTGGCCCCGGTGTCGAGCAGGAGGGCCGCGACGTCGATGCCCGCCGTCTCGCTCGCCGCGTCGACGAGCTCCCACGACGGGTGCGAGACCCACTCGTCACTCACACGCGACGCAGGCTCATGGTCAGGCAGGGAGAACGCCAGCACTCATGCCATGGTGCCACGCCCCACAAGGCGACGGAGCGCTACCAGCGGGTCAGTTGGGCCAAATCTTTGACGACGATCCGCCGCCGCGGCCTCGCTGTATGCGACGCTCAGCGTCGTGACACAGCATGGCGTGGTTGTCATGGACGAGGATCGCTCCAGGCCCGCGGTCTCGGTGAGGGCCGAGCGGCCAGGCGACGTCGAGTCGATTCGCGCGGTCGTCGACGAGGCGTTCGCGCCCGACGAGACGGTCGGCCCGCTGGTGGACGCGATCCGGGCGTCGTCGAGGTTCGTCGCTGCCCTCTCCTTGGTAGCCGTCGTCGATGATCGCGTCGTCGGGCACGTGCTGCTCAGCCACGTCGACGTGGTCGACGACCTCGGGGACCACCATGAGGTCCTCTCGCTGGCCCCGCTCAGCGTGTCGGTGCCGCTCCAGCGCACGGGCATCGGCAGCCTGCTCGTGACGACGGCGCTCGCCGCGGCGGAGCAGGCGGGGGAGCCCCTCGTCGTGCTCGAGGGCCATCCGACCTACTACCCGCGATTCGGCTTCGAGCCCGCGTCAGACGTCGCAATCGAGATCCACCTGCCCTCGTGGGCGCCCCCGGAGGCCGCGATGGTCAAGCGGCTCGCGAGCTACGACCCGGAGATTCGCGGCCTACTCGTCTACCCGCCTGCCTTCGACGGGGTCGTCGAGGCGTAGTGCCCTAGCGCGAGAGGATGCAGCGTGGACGTCCACGCGGCCCGGGAGTTCGTCGAGTCCCATGGCGTGGTCCTCGTCGCGGCGCGCGGGCCGGTCCCTCGGATGACCGAGGTCATCGCCGGCGAGCCGATCACCGGGAGCTGGTGGGGACACGCCAAGGGCCACGAGATCTACGCGGTCCTCGGCGAGCTCGAGAGCTGGCCCGAGCTCGTGGTGTGCCGTGCCGTCGCAGGGAAGGTGACCCTCGCGCATCGACGGGTGTGGCCCGCGCTCATCCGGGTCGCTGACCGCATCGGTCACGAGCGGCTCGCGCGGGTCGAACAGGAGCACACGACCGCTGGTCACCACGTCAACCACGAGACGCCCTTCCCGCAGTGGGCGGACGCGGCGTCGCTCCGGCTCGCGCCGCTGCTGTCTGAGGACGAGGCGGTCACGATCCTCGGCGACTGGGTGCCCACCCGAAGCCCCTGAGGTGCTGCAGCGGGGCACCGGTGCGCTCCAAAGCGGGACTTATAGTGATGGCGCGGCATGCGCCCGGGCCTGAGCACCGAGACGAACCGCTGGAGGATGGGTCGATGCGCAGCGGAGTGCCTGGGATGGTCGGGGAGACCGCGCTCGTGACGAAGGCCATCCACGGCAAGCACCAGCCAGGCACCGTCAGGGCCCGAGGCGAGCAGTGGCTCGCCATCCCCCTCGACCCCGACCTCGACATCGAGCTCGGCACCGACGTCGTCGTGGCGGACATCGACCGCGGACTCCTTGTGGTTTACCCGACCAGCGGGGCGTAGTCTCGCCCTAGGAAGCAAGGGAAACGGGGAATCACGCCATGTTCGTCGCATCATCTTCAGCCGGGCTCACGATCGGGGGGGTCGTCGGCGGGGTCGTGGTCCTGGGCCTCTTGGTCATCCTCTTCAAGGCGTCCATCAAGATCATCCAGCAGGGCAGCGTCGGGGTCGTCAAGCGGCTCGGCGAGTTCCGGTCCATCCGCCAGCCCGGACTCGCGATCCTTGTCCCGTTCTTCGACCAGATGGTCAAGGTCGACATGCGTGAGTTCCCACAGGTCGGTGACCAGCAGGGCGTGATCACCGAGGACAACGTCTCGGTCATGGTCTCGGCCACGATCTTCTGCCAGGTCATCGACGTGAAGTCGGCCCTCTTCGAGATCGACGACTTCCTCCTGGCGATCGACCAGCTCTCCAAGACCGCCCTGCGTGCGGTGTTCGGGGAGATGACGCTCGACGAGTCGCTCTCGCAGCGAGAGCAGATCAACACCAGGATGCAAGAGCACATGGCGGACGCCACCATGAAGTGGGGCGTGCGCCTCAACCGCATCGAGATCCTCGACATCCGCCCGCCCAACAACGTGCTGCAGGCGATGTCCGAGCAGAAGGAGGCCGAGCAGCACAAGCGCGCGGCGATCCTGAAGTCAGAGGGCGAGCAGCAGGCCGCGATCAACACCGCCCAGGGCCAGAAGCAGGCCGCGGTCCTGCAGGCAGAGGGCGCCAAGCAGGCCGCGATCCTCGCGGCCGAGGCCCAGAAGCGGTCCCTCGAGCTGCGTGCCGACGGCGAGAAGGCCGCGATCCGGCTGCGCGGCGAAGGCGACGCCGCGGCGCTCGCGGCCATCGACACGGTCAAGATCAACCCCAACACGCTGGCCGTGATGCAGCTGCGTGCCCTCCAGGAGGTGGCGACCTCGCCGAACGCGAAGCTCGTCGTCCCCTACGAGGCCGCCGGCCTCGTCGGCGCCGCGTCGGCGCTCGTCGAGGGGCTCGGCGCGCACAACGGCGTCGTCAAGGGACCGGTGACGGTGTCCACGGGCTCCAACGACGCGACGGGGTCCTCGCCGACCAGCTAG
>DATBQT010000112.1:0-4427 GCA_036560685.1 Acidimicrobiales bacterium | reverse complement strand
AGAGGTGATCTGCGCTTCCCGACACCGACGAGAGCCCGTGCGAGGAGAGGTAGCTGCTCACCGAGCTGATGGTTGCGGCCGTCGCGCCGAAGCGAGACGCGAACTGGCCACGTGCGAGGTACCGGTGGTAGGTCGCGGATCCCGGCGTGGAGACCGAGGCGATGAAGTGGGCGAGGTCCGCTGGGCTGCGGGGCGGAACATAGAAGTCGAGACCGATCACGAGGTTGGTGGCCCGGAGCGCGTGGTACTGGGAGGTCGCGAGCACGTGCGCTGGCGCGATGACGGCGGGGCTGCGAACCGCCGCGGTGCCCTGCGCGGCGGGGCCGGCGAACGCGGCGGCAGCCACCAGGGTTGCCGCGACGGCCGCTTTGGTTCGGAGGTTGACCATGGGTGTCCTTTCAGACCGACGCGCTGAGGTTCAGGACCGGGTACACGCCGCCGACGATGATCGACTTCGGGGGGCCGAGCTGCTGGGTGGTCGCGAAGTTCGGGTCCGTGGTCCCGACCGCGGCGATCTTCCAGGCGCCGTGCGGCAGGTCCATGCCGTAGCCGAGCGACACGGAACTGCCACCGAAGAACAGGAGGCCGAACGACGCGACGGTGTCGGAGACCCCGTTGGCACACCCGATGCTGAAGGGCTCGGATGCGGGGCACGCCTGCGTCCACATTGCCAGCAGCTGTCCGTTGGTGTCGCCGGTGAGCGTGATCGATCCCCACATCTTCGGGTTCGAGTAGGGCGCGGTCAGGGTCACGGCCTGCGGGGTGCTCGACGCCGGCGCGGTCACGGTGGGGCCGATGATGACCGTGCCGTCGAGCGTCGTGTAGGTAAACGCCAGCCGAGATGCGCCCGTCAGCCCGTAGAGCGTGAACCTGCCGCCGAGCAGCTCGGACGGGCTGAGGTAGATGGCGTTCGCGCACTCCAGGCTGAACGTCTCGCTCGCCGGGCAGTCGATCACGTACGTGAACGGGATCGCGTTGTCCTCGCCATAGACGCCGCTCGGATCGTCCAGCCCGCCGATCGCGAACCCCCCGAGGATGGACGCGGTGAACGGCGCGACGGTGTACGAGGTAGCGACGGGAGGCCCGTGCGCCGCGACGGTCACGTTGGGTCCCGCCTGCCTGAGCAGCACCTGGATGAACGAGGCCGCCGCGACGAAGCCCGTGTTGGACGGAGGGAGCACCTCTGAGTACGGCACGTAGGTCCCCGGGTCGAGGAAGACGTCGAAGGAGGTCTTGGCGTTCGCGTTCGGGTTCACGAAGACGCCCGCCTCGAAGGTGTTGGTCGAGAGGTCGACGAACGCGAGCTCGGCGGCGAACACCCGCGACGTCAGCTTGGAGACGTCCGTCCCCGTCACGCTGGGAGCGATGTAGGGGGCAGTGACCGTGACCAGCTGCGACGAGCCAAGGGAGGCGACGGTGATCGTGGGACCGACGATGTCGAAGTCCTTGAGGATCACCGACGAGGATGCGGCCATCTCCACGTTGTGCTGGCTCGGCTCGTAGTAGTACCGGACGGTCCAGCTCCCCGGTGCGAGGTACAGGCCGAGCTGCTGGTGGGTCTGGCCGAACGCGATCGCGCAGCCACCGAAGGACTCGTAGAGGCCAAGCTGGTCGGCGGTGACCGACGAGGGGCATGCCACGACGTTGTAGAAGTAGGCGTAGCCCTTTGGTGCACCGTTGATGCCGAGCGTGCTCAGCGCCTCGGGGGCGACGAAGGCCATCGAGAGCTTCGCGGTGACCGTGGCGGACGAGCCGCCCTTTGCGACGGTCACCGGCGTGCTCGCCGGGTAGTACCCACCGTTGAGCTCGCCGTCGAGGAGGATGATCCCGAGCTGCCAGCCTGCTGACATGGTCGGGAGGCCGCCGAAGTCGAAGGTGCCGCTCGAGTTCGAGCCCTTCGCGAAGTTGACGCTGGCCTCGAAGGCGGGACTGGTCTGCGTGCCGCAGAAGAAGCCGTAGGTCGTGCCGCCCGGGCACGCGACGACGATCACCACGACCGACGAGCTCGCTGGCACGCCCGTGACGGCGAAGGTCCCCTTGATGAGCACGGACGCGTGCGGCGATCGAGTGCGAGCGCCCGCGAGGATCGCCTGCGAGGCACTCACCCGGTGGAGGAACAGGTTCGTCGGCATCTTGACCGACGACGCGTAGAACGGCCGAGCGGCGTCATGCGACGGGACGGGCAGGCTCTTGAAGGACGACCGCATCGTCTCGGTGCCGCTCTTGGTGCGCAGGATCGACGCGTGGAGCAGTGGATACGCGTGTGTCGCGGGTGCCGCCTTTCGAAGCGACGCGCCGGCGCCGCTGCCCGTCGACAGCGCCAACACGGCGGCCATTGCAGTTGCGCTCACGAGCACGAGCGCGGTCCTCACCGTCGATCGCATCAGACTCCTCTCACCGAGTCGCACGATAACCCCCGTGACGACCTTCGTCCCCGGGCAAGCGTCCCCGCGGATGGCCCTGCGCACGCCTCAACGTCGTCCCACTTCCAGACGAGCTTGACGAGGTGAACGACACGTCCTCCCTGATGGCGCCTCGCCGCACCGGCCGGCGGCTGCCTCGTCCCTACGCGGCCACGGCAGCTAGTGGGGAACGCACACGGAGATCGCGCTCGGCTCGATCGTGGCCACCAGTGTGCGACGCGGCTTTCGCGCACCGCCGTCGAGCTGGTACGGGGTGGGTCGGTCGAGCTTGATGCGCACGTGGTGCCCTCGGGTCATCCTGGCGAACGGCGACCGCTCGGGATGGCCGGCGGCGATCCTCGCGAGGACTCGCGACCACTGCAGGGCGCCACGAGCGGTGGTGACGCCGACCTCGAGGATGCCGTCGTCGGGTCGCGCATCGGGGAAGGGCGAGAGGCCGCCACCGAGGCTGCCCATCTGGCCGAGCAGGATGCAGCTCGCCTCACCGCGGAACCACGGTGCCCCGTCGACGGTGATGCGAGCGGTCGGCACGCTCATCCGCGACGCTCTCGCACCGGTCCAGACGTACGCGAGCTTGCCGAGGCGGTCCTTGAGCCTGCCGTTCGCTGCTCGCATCATCGCGGCGTCGAGTCCGACGCCTGCCATCACGGCGAAGCGCTTCCCGTTGAGCACGCCGACGTCCAAGCGACGCCGCGCACCGAAGAGCCCCACGTCGACGGCCTCGCCAAGCTCCGTCGGGATCTTGAGGTTGGAAGCGAGGAGGTTTGCCGTTCCTGCGGGAAGGATCGCGAGGTCGACGGGCTTTCCGGCGAGTGCGTCGACGCAGCGCTGGACCGTGCCGTCGCCCCCCCAGACGAAGAGGAGGTCGGCGCCGTCCTGTGCGGCCCGTCGCGATGCCGCAGAGGCCTCTTTGCTCTTGGACACCTCGTACCACAGTGGCGACTCGAAGCCCCGTTCCGCCAGGATCCGTCGAAGCTCGCCCAGGCCGGCGCCAAGTGTCTTTCGCTCGTGCGCGACCACCGCGATCGTGCTCACGCGCAGGTCCCCGTTCGTCGCATCTGGTTGCTCTTCCCGTCTTTCGGGTCCGCTACTCGAACCGATCCGCGCTGCGCCAAGACGGTCGGCGTCACCCTATTCGCCCAACCCTGGTGCGGTGCCTGCGGCACACCCCTGCCGACAAGCCAGTCGCAACCGATCAGCGGCTCGTGGCGTGCTCGAGGGCCACGTCCTTCGCCCAGCCGTAGTCGGCCTTGCCGTTCGGCGCGCGCCGCACCGCATCCAGCACGACGAACGTCTTGGGGATCTTGAAGCTTGCGAGCGATCCCCGGAGCCACGCGCGCAGCTCTTCGTCAGAGGGCCGGATAGCGCCGGAGACGCCGACGACCGCCACCACGCACTGTCCGAAGCGCTCGTCCGGCATCCCGACGACGAGGCAGTCGTCGACGCCCTCGTGTCGCTTGATCGCCTCTTCGACCTCCTCAGGGAAGACCTTCTCTCCCCCGGAGTTGATGCAGTTTGATCCCCTCCCGAGCAGCGTGATGGAGCCGTCTTCTTCGATCGTCGCCCAGTCGCCGGTCAGGACGTAGCTCCGTCCGTCGAGCTCTCGAAAGGTGCGGGCGGTCTTCTCAGGGTCCTTGTAGTAGCCGAAGGCGTTCGACACGCTGGCGAGCATGCCGTGCTCGCCGGAACCCGGCTTCACGTCGACGCCATCCTCCGTGATCACCCTGGTGGTGTCAGACAGTCGGAACTTTGCGGTCTTGACGTGCGTCGACCCGGTCGCGCTGGACGCCGCGTAGATCCCGCCCTCCGTCGAGCCGAGCAGGTCCATGAGGTTCGCCGACAGGTGCGCGCGGAGGCCGTCTTTGACCTCGGCACTCCAGATCGTCCCCGCAGAGATGATGTCGCGCACGCTCGACGTGTCGTAGGGGCGCCCCTCGCGGGCGCGCTCCTCGAGCGCTCGCAGCATCGGCCTGGCGAACGCGTCACCCACGATCACGATGGCGG
>DATBQT010000111.1:0-13360 GCA_036560685.1 Acidimicrobiales bacterium | reverse complement strand
GACGACCATCGGGACCTCGCAGATCTCGCAGTCGGCGATCCAGCAGAGATCGTCCTCGAAGTACCAGGTCGTCATCTTGGCTGCCTCGCACAGCTCGCAGACGCCCGCGGGCACGGCTACTTGAGGTAGAGGACGACGGTGGTCCCCTTCTTCACCTGGGTCCCCGCAGCCGGCACCGTGCGCCACAGGTGCGTGCCCGGTGGCTGGGGCGTCGACGACACGCTCAGTCCGGCATTGATGAGCGCGACCTCCGCCGCGTTGAACGTCATGCGGCCGAGCAGCGGGATGGTCACCGGCGCGCCCTCCGACACGTAGACCATCACGGTCGCGCCCGGCTGGAGCGGCGCGTTCGGAGCGGGCTTCGTCGTGATCACGTTTCCGGCGTGCACGGTGGTCGAGAACTGCGCCGTGACCGAGACCACGAAGCCGGCGTGCCGCAGCATGTTCACCGCGGTCGTGCCCGGCAGGTTCGTGACGTCGGGGACGGGGATCGGCGGGGGGCCTCTGGAGACCTGCAGGGCGAGGGTCGAGCCGTAGGGCGCCGTCGTGGGGTTGGCGGTGTTCCCCGCGAAGACGGCGACGGTCTGTCCCCTCACCACCGACGCGGAGTACACCTGGAGCGACGCGGGGCTCGTGACCTTGAAGCCGGCCGCCACGAGCTTCGCGCTCGCCGCGTGCGGCGCGAGCCCAACGACGAGGGGGAGCTGGACGGGCGGCGGGCCTGCCGAGGTGGTCACGTGCAGCGTGCTGCCGACGGCGAGGCGATGGCCCGGACGCGGCCACTGCGCGGTGATGCCGCCGAGCGGCACGTACTTGGACGTCACCGAGCGGTCCACGTGCACGGTCACGTGGTGTCGGGCGAGCACCGATCGGGCCGTCTGCGGCGACAGCCGCAGGACGCTCGGCACCGCGAACGTCGCCGCGGCGGTCGGACGCGTCAGGGCGACCCCGCCGGCGACGGCGCCCGCGAGCAGTGCCAGCACGACGAGCAGGGCGACCATGCGGCGTCGTGACCGAGGAGGATCGTCTTCGCGGACGATCGCCGCGGGGGACACGATGGTCGCGTCGGGCGCGGGCCGCACCTCGGTGAGGTCGGCGGCGATCGGCGCCTCGTGCACCGTGGTGTCCGCGCGCGCGGGCAGGACGACGCGGTGCTGCCCGGTCAGCTCTGCGGGCGTCGGTGGGTGAAAGCCGATCGAGGGCGTGCGCCGTGGGGAGCGCAACGCTGCGGGGTCGGGCAGCTCGTGGGCGAGCTCGGTGAGCTGCGCCAGCAGTCCCGCCGCGTCGAGCCTGGCGGTCGGCTCTGGCGCGGCGGCGGCGCGCAGGACGTCCTCGAGCGGTCCGAGCGAGGGGTTCCACGGCAGTGGCGCGCCGACGCGGGCCTGCAGCGTCGCCGCCTGGGACTCCGCGGAGAAGGGGACCTCGGCGGTCATGCACTCGTAGAGGACCAGAGCCAACGAGTAGACGTCGGCCTTGCCGTCGACCGCGAGGCCCTGGGCCTGCTCCGGGGAGGTGTAGCGCACCGTGCCGATCAGGCCGCCGGCCGGCTCGGTCCACGCCGCCTCCGCGAGCGCCCTCGCGACGCCGAAGTCGGCGATCCGCACCCTGCCGGCGTCGTCGAAGAGCAGGTTGGCGGGCTTCACGTCTCGGTGCACGAAGCCCCTCGAGTGCGCGTACGCGAGGCCGTCCGCGGCCTGCATGCCGATGGAGACGACCTGCTCGACGGAGAGCCGGCCCCGGTGGTCGAGCGTGTCGCGCAGCGACCCGCCCGCGAGGTACTCGGTGACCAGCCAGGCGTCGCCCTCTGCCTCGCCCCAGTCGAAGACGCTGAGGATGTGGGGGTGGTTGAGCCCGGCCACGGCGACCGCCTCGGCTCGGAATCGCCGCAGGAACGCGTCGTCGGAGGACAGGCCGACCCGAAGGACCTTGACGGCCACCTCCCTGCGCAGCGACTGGTCCTCGGAGAGGTAGACGGTCGCCGAGGCACCCGCGCCGAGTGGGCGGGTGAGGATGTACCGGCCACCCAGCAGGGTGCCGGTCGGAGCGTCGGTCGTTGGCATCAGAGTTTGACTCCAACGCTACTGACCGCCCTGCTCCGAGAGGTGGACGGACCTACGTGGCGCCGCTTGCGAGCAGCTCGTCGAACCGCTCGGCGGCGAGGACCGGAATGCCGAGCGACTCGGCCTTCGTGAGCTTCGATGCGCCGGGACTGTCGCCCACCACGACGCAGTAGGTCTTCTTCGAGACCGAGCCGGGCGACGTCCCGCCTCGTGCCTCGATCGCGGCGATCGCCTCGTCACGCGTGTACCCGGGCACGCTGCCGGTGACCACGACCGCGCGCCCGAGCAGCGTGGGCTCGAGCCGGATCGACGGCTCGCCACCCGGCTGCGCCTCGCTCGTGTTCACGCCGAGCGTGACCAGCCGGTCGAGCACCACGGCGTTCTGGGGGTTCGACGTGAACGTCTCGATGCTCTGTGCGATCACCTCGCCGATTCCCTCGATCGCGGCGAGCACCGTCTGGTCCGCCTCCCTGATCGCTGACAGCGAGCCGAGTCCCGACGCGACGGCCTTGGCCCCCGTTGGGCCGAGGTGTCGGATGCCGAGCCCCACGAGCAGGCGGCTGAGCGGTCGCGACCGCGAGTCGTCGATTGCGGCGACGAGGTTCGCAGCGGAGAGCTCGCCCATGCCCTCGAGGCCGCTCAGCCGGTCGACTGCCAGCTCGTAGAGGTCGGCGACGTCGGCGACCAACCCCGCGGCGATGAGCTGCACGACGCGCTGCTCGCCCAACCCCTCGATGTCCATCGCGGACCGCGACGCGAAGTGCGCGACGCGCTGGACTCGCTGCGCGGGGCAGTCGAGGTTCGTGCAGTAGGTGTCCGACTCGCCCTCGAGCCGCACGAGCGGGCCGCCGCACGCAGGACAGACAGTGGGGAACTTCCAGCGGCGCGGACGGCGACCCTCGACGTGCACGTGGCCGAGGACCTCGGGGATCACGTCACCCGCCTTGCGCACGATCACGAGCTCCTTGGGCCGCACGTCCTTCAAGACGACCTGGTCCTCGTTGTGCAGCGTCGCCAGGGACACCGTCGAGCCGCCGACGAAGACCGGCGCGAGCACCGCGAAGGGGGTCGCCCGGCCGGTCCTGCCGATCGACACCTCGATCGACCGCAACGTGGTCGTCTTCTCCTCGGGGGGCATCTTGCGGGCGATCGCCCACCGCGGCGCCCGCGACGTGGCCCCCGCGCTTGTCCGGAGGTCGAAGTCGTCGACCTTCACCACCGCGCCGTCCACCTCGTACTCGAGGTCGTGGCGGTGCAGCTCCAGCCATGCGCACCGCTCGAGGACCGCGGGGATGCCGCGGACCGAGACGGTCTCTTTGGCGGTGTGGAAGCCCGCGTCGCGCAGGGCGGCGAGCGACGCGGCCTGCGAGCGCGTCGCGAACCGGCTCGACGACGGCGCCTCGAGCGCGCCCAGCTGGTAGGCGATGAACGCGAGCGCGCGCGTCGCGGTGACGCCGGGGTCCTTCTGGCGTAGCGACCCGGCCGCCGCGTTCCGCGGGTTCGCGAACAGCCGGAGGCCTGCACGCTCCTGTCGCTCGTTGAGCGCGGCGAACTCGACGGTCGGCAAGAAGACCTCGCCGCGAACCTCGAGCAGCTGGGGAGCGGGCCCCGCCTTCTTCGAGAGCGCCGCGGGGACCGTGCGGACCGTGGCCACGTTCGCGGTCACGTCCTCCCCCACCACGCCGTCGCCACGGGTCGCCGCCTGGGTGAACCGGCCCGCCTCGTACGTGATCGACATCGCGAGCCCGTCGATCTTCGGCTCGACGGAGAACGCGACGTCATCGAGCGACGACAGCGAGAGCACGCGGCCGAGCCGCTCGGACCACGCGACGAGCGCCTCGTCGTCGAAGGCGTTGTCGAGGCTCATCATCGCCACGCGGTGGCGCACGGACGTGAACGCGGTGCTCGGGGCCGCGCCCACGCCCTGGGTCGGCGAGTCGGCGACGACGAGGTCCGGGTGCTCGGCTTCCAAGCGCCGCAGCTCGAGGACCAGCGCGTCGTAGTCGGCGTCGGGGACCAGCGGCTCGTCGTGGACGAAGTAGGCCTCGTTGTGCCGAGCGATCTGCTCGCGCAGCGCTGCCAGGCGCTCTTCGACCGCGCTCACGCGAACGAGAGGACCGGCTTCGCGACCGTCGCCGAGCCGACGACCAGGTCGGGGTCACTCGCGTCGTAGAGGACCGCGAGCTGCCCGGGCGCGACGGGGCGCACGGGCGAATCGAGGGCGAGCCGAGCGCCGTCGTCCGCGGGCCGTGCCGCGACCGCCGCGCCGTGCGCCGAGGTCTGGACGAGGAGGGGTGCGTCGAGCCGAGGCCGAGCACGCGACCACCGCAGCGTGTCCGGTGCGATTGCGAGCGACGTGATCGCCACCTCCTCGCGACGGCCGACCACGACGGTCGCGGCCTCGACGTCGACGCGCGCGACGAAGCGCGGCAGCCCGTCAGGGCCGTGGCCGATGCCGCGCCGCTGTCCCACCGTCACCATCTGCGCCGCATCGATCGTGCCGATCTGCTCGCCCGTGGAGAGCTCGACGACGGCCGCGGCGGTGAGCCTGGTGCGCGCACCGACGAAGGACCGGCGTCCGCCACGAGGGATGAAGCAGACCTCCTGGCTGTCGGGCTTGAGCGCCGTTCGGAGCCCAGCGGACCCCGCGCGGTCCCGAACCTCGGCCTTGGTCATCGCACCGACAGGGAACAGGACCCGCGACAGCGACGGCTCGTCGAGGAACCCGAGCACGTAGCTCTGGTCCTTCGCCCTGTCCGCGCCGCGTCGCAGCTCCCAGCCACTCGGTCCGTGCACGACGCGGGCGTGGTGGCCCGTGGCCACCGCGTCGAACCCGAGACGTGCGGCCCGCGACGTCAGCGCGTCGAACTTGATCGAGCGGTTGCACTCGACGCAGGGGTTCGGCGTCGCCCCGCGGGCGTGCTCGGCGACGTAGGGCTCGACGACGCGAGACTGGAACTCCTCGGCGAGACCGAACACGTGGTGCGCGATGCCGAGCACCTGCGCGACGCGCCGCGCGTCGTCGACGTCCGCCGCCGAGCAGCAACCCGAGTCGGACTCGCCGCCCCACAGCTTGAGCGTGCACCCGACGACGTCGTGGCCCGCCTCGACCAGCAGCGCGGCCGCAACGGACGAGTCGACACCCCCGGACATGGCAACGAGCACGCGCACCGGCTCATTGTGCCAGAGGGGGCTGTCAGGCCAGCCGCGTCATCGCGCTGCGCCGCGAAGGCGCCGCACGGCGGCAACCACGATCGCCGCCGCTCGCTCGACGTCGTCATCGGTGGTCTCCGCGCCGAGCGTGAGGCGAAGCGACCCGCGATCGTCACCTCCGCCGAGCCCCATGGCCGCGAGCACGTGGCTCGCGGTCGCGGCGCCACTCGAGCAGCTCGAGGCCGCCGACACGCACAGGCCCGCCTCGTCGCACAGGAACACGAGCTCCTCGCTCGACACGCCGTCGACGGTGACGTGGCACGTCCCCGGCAGCACCGGCACGTCGACGACGCTGAGGCGCAGGCCCTCGGCGCCGGCCGCGAGGAGCTTGGCCAGGTGGTCGCGGCGCGCCGCGGTGAGCGAGGCGGCCACGGCACGCTCGTCTGCGGACAGCCGCAGCGCGACGGCGAGCCCGACCGCCGCCGCCACGTCGGGCGTGCCCGCCCTGCGCCCACGCTCCTGGCCCCCTCCGGTGACGAGGGGCACCAGCGCCACCTCGCGGCGCGAGCACAGCGCGCCGACGCCCACGGGGCCGCCCAGCTTGTGGGCGCAGATCGAGACGAGGTCGGCGCCCTCGGCGGCGACGGCGAGGTCGAGCCACGGCGCGGCCGCGATGGCGTCGGTGTGCAGCACCGCCTGCGGGGCCACGTCGCGCACGATCGCGGCGAGCTCGGGGATCGGCTGGACCGTGCCCACCTCGTTGTTGGCGGTCATGACCGACACCAGGTCGGCCCCGTCGCGGAGCACGTCGGCTGCGGCGTCGAGGTCCAGCACGCCGGCGGGGGTGACGGCGAGCTCGACGACGGCGACGGGAGCGGACAGCAGCGGCCGCGCGAGGCGTCGAGCGGCGTCGAGGACGGCGTGGTGCTCGATCGCCGACACGCAGACCCTTGCGTCCTTCCCACGACGCGTGCGATCGGCGGTGACGCCGAACACCGCGAGGTTGCACGACTCAGTGCCGCCGCCCGTGAAGACCACGCCGCCGGGCAGCGAGCCCGTGAGCGCGGCGACCTCGTCGCGTGCGTCATCCAAAGCGGTGCGCGCGACTCTCGCGAGGCGGTGCGAGCCGGTTGGGTTCCCCACCACGCCCGAGAGGAACGGTGCCATCGCGTCGAGCACCTCGGGACGACGAGGGGCGGTCGCCGCGTGGTCGAAGTACAGCAGGTCGTCGGTGCGGCTCTGATCGGTCGGAGGCTCGCCCGTCACGTGGCCGCCACGAAGTACGTCTTCGCGTTCGTGAACTCCTGGATGCCGTGGGCGCCAAGCTCGCGGCCGTAGCCAGAGAGCTTGATCCCGCCGAAGGGCAGCTCGGGCGTGGACGCGACGATCGCGTTGGCGAAGACCATGCCGGCCTCCAAGCCCTCGATCGCACGCTGCTGCTCGTCGACGTCCTCCGCCCAGATCGACGAGCCGAGCCCCCATGGCGAGCCGTTCGCATGGCGGATCGCGTCGTCCAGGTCGTCAGCGACGACGACGACGGCGACGGGGCCGAACAGCTCCTCGCAGCCGGCCCGCATCGAGGGGTCGACGCCGGTGAGGACGGTGGCCGGATAGAAGAATCCCGGACCCTCGGGAACGACGCCGCCGGTGGTGGCGATCGCGCCCTTGGCCACCGAGTCGGCGACCTGAGAGGCGAGCTCGTCTCGCTGGGCGTCCGAGACCACGGGGCCGAGCATCGTCGCGGGGTCGAAGGGGTCGCCGGTCGTCACGTCGCGCATCGCATCGGTGAAGCGCGACACGAACTCCTCGGCCCGCGAGGCCACGACGATGAACCGCTTGGACGCGATGCAGGACTGTCCGTTGTTCTGGATGCGCGCGGTGACGGCGAGCGGCACGGTGCGCTCGAGGTCCGCGCTGTTTGCGACGACGAACGGGTCGGACCCGCCGAGCTCGAGGACGGACTTCTTGAGGTTCTGTCCCGCGATCGACGCGACGGAGCGTCCCGCGCGCTCCGAGCCCGTCAGCGTCACCGCGGCGATCCGCTCGTCGGCGATGACCGTGCCCACGTCCTCGATCGTCGCGAAGAGGTTGGTGAACACGCCCTCTGGGAACCCGGCGCGCACGAACAGCTGCTCGAGGAAGTCCGCGGTGCCCGGCACGTTGGAGGCGTGCTTGAGGACCCCGACGTTGCCAGCCATGAGCGCGGGCGCGGCGAAGCGGATCACCTGCCACATCGGGAAGTTCCACGGCATGATCGCGAGCACCGGGCCGATCGGCTCGTAGCGGACGCCGCTGCGGCGCGCGGCAGTCGGGATCTCCTCGGTTGCGAGGTAGCCCTCGGCGTGCTCGGCGTAGTAGCGCATCGTCATCGCGCACTTTGCGACCTCGCCCTTGGCCGAGGCGAACGTCTTTCCCATCTCCTTGGTGAGCAGCTCTGCGACGGCCGGCAGCTCGCCCTCGAGAAGCGCTGCGGCGCTCGTCATCAGGCGGGCGCGCTGCGCGAAGGGCACGGCGCGCCACGCGAGCCAGGCGGTGTGCGCACGGTCGACGCGCCGCTCGATCTCGGCGGCGTCGTGGTAGTCGAAGCGCGCCACCTCGTCGCCGGTTGCGGGGTTGATCGAGACGTACGCCATGGGCCAATCATGGCCCACGGCCCTTCGACGCACCGGGCGAGGCCGCCCTTCGCCGTCCGTGCGATGCTCGAGCCGTGGGCGACGAGGCCGAGGCTCGGCGGCTCCTCGAGGCGTCGAGATCGGTGTGCGTGCTGACCGGCGCGGGCATCTCGACGGCGTCGGGGATCCCCGACTTCCGAGGGCCCGAGGGGATCTGGACCAAGGACCCGGCAGCCGAGATGCTCTCGACCTACGACACCTGGGTCTCGGACCCCGGGATCAGGCGTCGCGCGTGGCGTCGACGGGTCCTGTCGCGCGGTGACCGCGCCGCGCCCAACGACGGGCACCGCGCGCTGGTCGCGCTGGAGCGTTCGGGGCGGCTCGACACGTTGGTCACCCAGAACGTCGACGGCCTGCACGCCGACGCGGGAACCGACCCCGCGAGGATCGTCGAGATCCACGGCTCCGCTCGCGAGGCGGTCTGCCTGCGCTGCGCGGACCGTGGCCCCATCGAGGCCGTCCTCGACCGGGTGGCGGCCGGCGACGCCGATCCGCGGTGCACGGCGATCGTCGGTGAGACCGCGTGTCTCGGCATCCTCAAGTCCGCAACGATCTCGTTCGGCCAGTCGCTCGTGCCCGAGGACCTCGCGAGAGCGGAGGCGGCCGCGACCGACTGCGACCTGCTGTTGGCGGTGGGGTCGACGCTGTCGGTCTGGCCGGTGGCAGGGATGGTGCCGTTGGCCCGCGCCAGCGGCGCAGCGATCGTCGTCGTGAACGGGGGGCCGACCGCGATGGACGAGGTCTGCGACGTCAAGGTCGCCGCGCCGATCGAGGTCGTGCTGCCCGACCTCGTGGCCGGGCTCACTTCGGTGTAGCTACTCGGGTGGGCCCGTGTCGCCGCGATTTCGGCGAGGACGCAGTGCGAACCACCAGATGCTCGCGATGGCTGCGAGCGCACCTATGACTCCGAGCGCGGGCTTGGCGACGTTTCGCGGCTTGTCTCCCATGCGTTGGAGCGTAGGCGAGCCCCCGGGCCGGCGGCGGAGCCGCTGACCCGGGGCCTGGCTGGCGCTACTGCGTGCGAGACGCCTGGACGGCGATCTCCAGCGTGACCTTGTTCCCGACGACGACGCTCCCGTTCTCGAGTGCTCCGTTGAAGCTCACCCCGAAATCGCGGCGGTCGATGGTCGTGGTCGCGTCGAACCCGACGAGCGTGGAGTTCGGCGCCATGCCGGGCCCCTGCCCGAGGAACTCGAGGTCGAAGACGACCTCCTTGGTGACGCCACGGATCGTGAGGTCCGCCACGAGGTCGTAGTGGCCGTCGTCGCTCGGCGACACCTGCTTGGACACCAGCGTGAACGTCGGGTGGTTGTCGGTGTCGAAGAAGTCCGGCGACTTGAGGTGGGCGTCGCGCTGCTCCTGGTTCGTCGTCACGCTCGCCGCCTGGACGGTCGCGGTCACCGACGACGTCTCGGGGGTGTCCCCGATGGTCACGGTCCCCTCGAAGTCGGTGAACGAGCCCCTGACCTTGGTGGCCACGAGGTGGCGGGCGACGAAGCCCACGCTCGAGTGGATCGGGTCCACGGCGTAGGTGCCCTTCTCAGGCAGGGTGGTCGAGCTGGTTGCTGCTTGGGTCGTGGTGGACATGTGCTGCTCCTTGTTCGGTGTACGCCTAGTATAGTTGCTGTAGCAGATACTGTGCAACTAGAATCTTTCTAGACAGATATAGGCTCTCCGCCGGGAGAGGAAGGGATTGGTACCGTGACCGCCGTGCCAGCACCCACGCCCAAGGTTTCGATCTGTCCGACCGCGGACGAGCGGGTGGTGCTCTTCGGCCTGCTCCTTGAGACCAACGCCCGACTTGAGCGCCAGCTGGGCGCCGCGCTCGAAGAGTCGATCGGGTTGCCGCTCGCGTGGTTCGAGGTCCTGCTCCGCGTGCGGCGCTCAGACGGCGGCTACCTCTCGATGTCCGAGCTGGCGACCCAGACCGTCTACTCGACCGGCGGCACCACGAGACTGGTCGACCGGATCGTGGCGCAGGGCCTCGTCGAGCGCTCGGCCTGCCCAAACGACCGCCGGGCCGTGCATGTCCGGCTCACCGAGCTGGGCGATCGCACCCTCGCAAGGGCGCTCGAAGTCCATACGCTTCACCTCGAGGAGTTCGTGACCTCGAAGCTGACCGAAGACGAGCGCGTTGGGCTCGAAACTGCACTGCGCAAGATCAACGGTGGTGGCCCGGCTTGCGCCGGCACCGCGGACGCGCAGGACTGAGCCGCCCACTCATTCCGCGAGGCTGATCCACACGCTCACAGTGAGCCCGTCGGCGAGGTCGACGGTGAGTTCGTCCCCTTCGCCCGGTCGGTCGCCCACGGCATCAGCGAGGACCTCTCGTCGGATCATCTCGACCTCATCGTGGGTGAGCGCGATCCCGACGACCGACAGGCTGATGTGATCGGCGACGTCAAGTCCCCGGTCCTTGCGGAGCTCCTGGATCTGGCGCACGAGCTCGCGCAGCGCGCCCCGGCGCAAGAGGTCGTCATCGAGCTCGAGATCGAGTGCGACCACCTCTGCACCTGCTCGTGAGATCGCGAAACCGGGCTGCGCCTGCACGCGAAGCTCGAGGTCCTCGTCGGTGAGCTGGAAGTCGGCGCCGTCGATCGACACCGTCACGCTCTCGCCTTGCTCGAGTGCCTGGGCGACCGCGGGTGCGTCCAGCGCCTTGAGCGCAGGGCGGAGGGCTTGCGCTCGTTCGCCCAGCTTCGGACCGACCGACTTGAAGTTGGGGTGCACCTCGTACGAGAGCACTTCGGTGAGCTCGGTCGAGAACTCCACACGATCGACGTTGAGCTCACCCTCCACGACACCGGTCGGTGGCAGCGCAGAGCCCGACGGGAGGAACACGAGCGCACGGCGCAAGGGCTGGCGGACCTTTATTCCAGCCTCGGCACGTGCCGCTCTCCCGAGCGACACGATCTCGCGGGCGACCGCCATGCGCGCTTCGAGGTCCTCGTCCCGTGAGGTCGACTCGCCCTCGGGCCAATCGCACAGATGTACCGAGGCGTCATCTGGGTCTTCCATCAACCCGACGAACATATGGTCCGACAGAAACGGGCACATCGGTGCGAGGAGGACGGACAAACCGAGGAGCACCTCATGGAGCGTCGCGTGCGCCGCGAGCGAGTCGGACGCCGGCGCGGACGGATCGGTGCGCCAGAACCGCCTCCTCGACAGTCGCACGTACCAGTTGGAGAGGTCATCGACCAGCGAGCCCACGGCCGACGCCGCCTCCAAGGGTTCGTAGGAGTCGAGCGCATTGGTCACCGAGGTCGTCGTTTGCTCGAGGCGCGAGAGGATCCATCGGTCAATTTCAGGACGTTCAGCTCGATTCGGCGCGCTCGCCGCCTGGTAGCCGTTGAGCGACGCATAGGTCATGAAGAAGCTGTACGTGTTCCACAGCGTGACGGGCATGTCGCGCATCGAGGCGTCGATCGCGCCGAGCGACGTCCTCGAAGGCGTCCATGGCGACCCCTGGGAGAACATCCACCAACGCAGCGCGTCGGCGCCGCGAGTGTCCAGGATCTCCCACGGGTCGATCACGTTTCCGAGCGACTTGGACATCTTTCGGCCCTCGTCGTCGACGATGTGTCCGAGGCACAAAACGTGGCGGTACGGCGTCGACCCGTGCACAAGCGTGTTCACCGCGAGCAGCGAGTAGAACCACCCCCTCGTTTGGTCGATCGCCTCGGCGATGAAGTCCGCGGGGAACTGGAACGCCTCGGCGGACCCCTGCTGATGCGGGTAGCCCCACTGGGCGGCGGGCATCGACCCGGAGTCGAACCACGCGTCGATGACCGGGAGTACTCGCGTCGCAGTCAACGAGCAGTGAGGGCAGTCGAACGTGACCTCGTCGATCGCAGGTCGATGGGTGTCGACGTGCGAAACGTCCCTGCCTGCGAGCTCGGAGAGCTCGGCGAGCGAGCCGATGCAGGTGAGGTGGTTCTCCCCGCATCGCCACACCGGCAGCGGCGTGCCCCAGTAGCGGTCGCGCGACAGCGCCCAGTCGACGTTGTTCTCGAGCCACTCGCCGAACCGGCCGTCGCGAATGTGCTCCGGGTGCCAGTCGATAGTGGCGTTCTCGGCCAGCAGGTCGTCTTTGTGGCGAGTCGTGGCCACGTACCAGCTCGGCTTGCCCCAGTAGATGAGCACGGTCCGGCACCGCCAGCAGTGCGGCATCGAGTGGACGTGCGGCTGCCGCCGGAGCAAGAGGCCCCGTCGCTCGAGCTCGTCGTTGATCTCGTCGTTCGCCTCACGGACGGCCTTGCCGGCGAGCCACGGCACCATCGACGTGAACCGCCCGTCCGGGCCGACGGGGTTGAGCGTGGCGAGCCCGAACTCCCGTCCCACCTGACGGTCGACCTCGCCGAAGGCGGGCGCGATGTGGACGATGCCGGTCCCTTCGTCGACCGAGACGTACGAGGCCAGCACCACCACGCCGGCGTCACCAGCCTCGACCTCGATCTCCTCGAACGGCCGGCGGTACCGCAGGCCGGCCAGCGCGGTGCCGTGGACGACCGCTCCGATGCTGGCCCCCTCGCCGAAGACCTCCCCCACGAGCTCGCGCGCGACGACGTGGCCGTCGACGACGGCGTACTCGAGGTCTGCGTTCACCGCGGCGCCCACGTTGCTGGGCACGGTCCACGGCGTCGTGGTCCAGACCACGAGGTCACGCGCGCCGGGCGGCCAGCCAGCCTCGTCGCCGACGAGCGGGAGCAGGACGTAGGCAGAGGCGTCCTCTTCGTCTCGGTAGACCTCGGGCTGTCCCAGTTCGTGCGACGAGAGCGAGGTGCCGCAGCGCGGGCAGTACGGCAGGACCTTGAGGTCCTCGTACAGCAGCCCTTTGTCGAACAGCACCTTGAGGTGCCACCAGACGGACTCGACGTATGCCGGCGCGTAGGTGCGATACGCCCCGTCGAAGTCCACCCAGTAGCCGATGCGCCGAGTGAGGTGTTCGAAGTCCTCGACGTAGGCCTCGACTGATTCTCGGCACAGCTCCACAAAGCGTGCGATTCCGATCTCGTCTTCGATCGCGCGCTTTCCGGAGATGCCGAGGCGCTTCTCGACCTCGACTTCGACCGGGAGGCCGTGGGTGTCCCATCCGGCCTTCCGATCGACGAGCCGACCGCGCATCGTCTGGTACCGGCAGAACAGGTCCTTGTACACCCGGGCCCAGACGTGGTGCAGCCCCGGCTTGCCGTTCGCGGTGGGCGGTCCCTCGTAGAACACCCAGGGCTCCGCACCCCGGCGACGCTCCACCGAGCGCTCGAAGACGCGGCCCTGCCTCCAGCGCTCGAGCACCTCGGTCTCCGCGGTCACGAAGTCAGGCTCGGGACTCACGGGGCGGAACACAGCGTCTCCTCGTCGGTGCAGTCGCACGAGCCTACTGACCGCCTCGCAGCGGCCCCGACGCGAGCGCCGTACGATGCGTCGGTGCGTCGAGGCGACCTCGAGATCGCCGCCGAACCGTTCAAGTCACCT
>DATBQT010000110.1:0-7556 GCA_036560685.1 Acidimicrobiales bacterium | reverse complement strand
GGACTCATCGACGCCGCCTCGGACCTCGGTGACCCAGTCGAGCCGTCCCGTCAGGATGCGCTCCACTCCCCCTTCGAGTGTCGACGAGCTGATCGCGCACGACGAGCAGGCACCCTGCAGCTGGACCTCGACGACACCCGTCTCGACGTCGGCACTGACCAGCACGAGATCGCCGCCGTCCTGCTGGACGGCGGGCCGCATGAGCTCGATCAGCTCGGTCAGAGCCGAGAGGCGTCCGGCCCGGTCACCGTCGCTGAGCGAGACGGCCTGGCGGTGCTCTTCCACCCGTCCATTCTGCCGGGAGGAGCCAGCGTCCGTGCGGCTCAGGGCGCAGAGGACCGCGCGTGCAGGAGCGATGCGCGGGCGTGGCGGGCGAAGAACGCGGCGATCACCTCGACGATGCCCCAGAACACGCACGAGATGCCGAAGACGACGACCAGGACCGTGAGGGCGTTGCCCGGGTGCCTGATCGCCCAGACGCCCAACGCGATGAGGACGACCCCCTTGATGATCCCAATCCACCAGTGGGGCACCTCGCGACTGAGAAAGGAGCCGAAGATGTCGATGAGGCCCCAGAGCAGCAGCGTCCAGCCGAGGATCGTCGCGATCACGTACAGGGTGACGTGGGGCCAGACGAGCGTGGCGATTCCGGCGCCGAGCGAGACCAGGCCCATGAGGGCATGCGGCCACCGCACCCGGAGCGCGGCGAACCCCGAGACGAGCTGCAACACCCCGATGAAGCACAGCCACGCGCCGAAGAAGTAGGCGAGGACGAAGAGCGTCTGGTGGCGCCATGACAGCACCAAGAAGCCGATGAGCAACGACACGATGCCGTCGATGAGCATGAGCCACCAGATCTTCTGGAGGGCGCTCGCGGTCTCGTCGGCGGTCGCAGAGTCAAAGTAGACCGAGGTCTGGGTCATGGCTCCCCCTTCGTGTCGCGGGGCTGACGCTAGCGAGCGGACTTCAATGGGAGGTGGATCAAGGGCTGCACGAAGGCTCCTCGCTACTGTTGCGGCATGAATCGGCAATCTGCGCTCGCACTGGATGAGATCGACCTCTCGGACGCCGAGTTCTGGGACCGACCGTGGAGCGAACGCGAGGCTGCCTTCGAGCTCCTTCGCAACGAGCGACCGATCGCGCACTTCGAAGACCCGGTGCTCGAGGACTCCCCAATCCCACTTCCCGCTGGCGACGGCTACTACGCGCTCACGAGACATGCGGACATCGTCACGGCGAGCCGCCATCCAGAGACCTTCCGCTCCGGCCAGGGCGCCGTCTCGGTGATCGACATGCCGACCGAGATGGTCGAGTACTTCTCCGGGATGATCTCGACGGACAACCCCCGACATGCCCGTCTGCGGCGGATCGTCTCGAATGCATTCAACCCCCGCAGGGTGAAGGCGATCGAGGACTCCATCGACCGAGTCGCCAGAGAGGTCGTTGACTCCATCGCCGACAAGGGGTCGTGCGACTTCGCGACCGACGTCGCTGCCCCGTTCCCGCTTCGCATCATCTGCGAGATGATGGGCGTCCCGCGGCCTGACTGGCCCACCGTCCTCGCCTGCTCGAACACGATCCTGTCGGCCGGGGACCCCGAGTACATCCCCGAGGGCATCCATCCGGTCAACGCGTTCCTCGAGGCGGGCGCGACGCTCACCGCGATGATGGAGAAGATCGGCGCCGATCGGCTCGAGCATCCGGCAGACGACATCACGTCCGCGCTCGTGCACTCGGAGGTCGACGGCGACGCACTCACCCACCAAGAGCTGGCGAGCTTCTTCGTCCTGCTCGTCACGGCCGGCAACGAGACCACCAGGACCGCCATCGCCCACGCACTCTGGGCGTTCTCCCAGTTCCCGGACCAGCGCGCGGCCTGGGAGGCGGACTTCGAGGCCCGATCCACGACGGCGGTCGACGAGATCGTCAGGTGGGCTTCCCCGGTGATCTGGATGCGCCGCACCGTGGCCGAGCAGACGACCCTGTCAGGCTTCCCGCTCGCGGAGGGCGACAAGCTGCTGCTCTTCTACAACTCGGGCAACAGGGATGCCGACGTCTTCGACGACCCCGACCGCTTCGACGTGCTGCGCGACCCCAATCCACACGTCGGCTTTGGTGCGGCAGGTCCGCACTTCTGCCTCGGGGCCCACCTCGCCCGGCGTGAGATCAAGGTGATGTACCGAGAGCTGTTCCAGCGGCTTCCCGACATCGCCGCCACGTCGGAGCCCGACAAGCTGCGATCGAACTTCGTGAACGGGATCAAGCATCTGCCGTGCGAGTTCTCCGCAGCGCATTGACGCGTCAATGGCCGAAGAAGAAGGACGACTTGGACGCACGCTCCAGAGCATCGACGACCTCCAGCGTTCGACCAAGCTCACCGCCGTCGTCGTCGCCGTCGTCAAGCGCTACAGCGATGACCGTGCCAGCCGCCAGGCGGCGCTCATCACCTTCTACGGCTTCCTCTCCGTCTTTCCGCTCATGCTTCTCGTCGTCACCTTCGCGGCGCTCCTCTTCGGCGAGTCGACACTGCACAAGGACATCGTCGACAGTGCGTTCGCGCAGTTCCCGGTGATCGGCGACCAGCTCTCCGCGAACATCCATGCGATCGTGAGGGGCAACACCCTTGCGGTGATCGCCGCGACACTCGGATTGGTCTGGGGCTCGTTCGGCATCACCAACTCGCTCCAAAGCGCCTCGGCGGCCGTGTGGCGCAGCCCGTCGGGCGAGGACCCGTCCATTCTCGCCAGGCTGCGCAAAGGCGCGGCGCTGCTAGGCGTGCTGGGCGGCGTCGCCATCCTCTCCTCTGTCGTGGCCGGCGTCGCCGCGAACGGCGTGGAGCGCTTCGGCGTCGGCGGCAACATGGGCCGCGCAGTGGCGTTCGGCGCCGTCCTGGCCGCCAACCTGGGCGGGTACCTGTTGGCGCTGCGACTGCTCGCGCCACGCGGCACGGCGTGGCGCACGATCCTGCCCGGAGCGGTCCTCGGATCGGTGGGCTGGACGATCCTCCAGGTCGCCGGAGGGTGGCTGATCGGCCATCGGCTCCACCACGCCAGCCAGCTGTACGGACTGTTCGCCGTCGTGCTCGGCCTCATCTTCTGGATCAACCTCGGCGCCCAGCTCTTCTTGTACGCCTCAGAGCTCAACCTCGTCGTCACCAGGCACGAGTGGCCGAGGTCGATCAGGTCCGAGGCCGCGTGATGCCGCGGCGCTACGCACGGTGGAAGGACGCGGTCGGCACCGCAGTCGCCGGCCTGTGGCCCGTCGCGCTGACCCTTGGCGTGCTTCGCAACCCCTCGCGCTACAACCCCTATGCCGTCTACTCGGGGCTCGGCAACGTCTCGTTCCACTCGCTGCGATCGCTGCCCACGACCGACGCGAACGTCTACAGCACCTCCTACGCGCTTGGGTTGCGTGCCGCCTCGATGCTCGTGCACGGGCACATTCCCTGGTGGAACCCGTTCGAGGGGCTCGGCTCGCCACTCATCGGCGAGCTCCAGGCCGGCGGGCTCTTCCCGCTCACGCCCCTGCTGCTCGTGCACGACGGGTCGCTCCTGTTCCACCTCTCCTTGGAGATCATCGCGGGCGTCGCCACCTACTGGCTGCTGCGGGAGTACAAGTTCAGCCCACTGGTCGCGGCGGCCGGCGGCATGCTCTTCGCCACCAACGGCACGTTCGCGTGGCTCGCCAACGCTGCCTTCAACCCCGTGTGCTTCCTGCCGCTCATGCTGCTCGGCGTCGAGCGGGCTCGGCGTGCGGCTGCAGAGGGCAGGGGCGGTGGCTGGCGATGGCTCGCTGTCGGCACGACCTTGGCCATCCTCGCGGGATTCATCGAGACGGCCGCCCTTGGCATGGTCCTCGTGGCCGTCGTCGCCGCACAGCGCGCCTACACGCTCGAATCCGACAAGATCATGCCGTTCGTGCGCAAGGCGGCGGCGGGGGTCGCCGCGGGCGTCGCGATCGCCGCACCGGTGATCGTCGCGTTCAGCAGCTTCCTGCAGAACGGGTTCGTCGCTGAGCACGCTGGAAACGCCGCCTCCGGCAGGCTCGGCGGGGACTACCTGCCGATTCTCGTCTCGCCGTACCTGTTCGGCCCGATCAGGGGAAACGTCATCCCCGCGATCCACAGCATCTGGGGCGCCGTCGGGGGCTACGCGGGCTTCGCGCTGCTCGCGCTCGGCATCGCCGCGCTGTTCGGGAAGCGCGAGCGCGGGCTGCGGCTCGTGCTCGCTGCGTGGGTGGGGATCTGCCTCGGCGACACGATCGGCTTGCCGGTGATCCACACGGTCGTCTCGTCGATTCCGGTGCTCAACCACATCGTCCTGTACCGCTACCTCCCCGCGACGTGGGAGCTCGCGCTCGTGATCCTCGCCGCCTTCGCGCTTCGCGACCTAGCGACCAGCTCACGTGCCGAGTCGGTCACCGCGGTCACGACTGGCGTGCTCTGCTCGGCGACGCTGCTCTTGATCGGCGTCCTGCTGACGCCTCGGACCGTGCGGGCATCCCGGGCGCTCGTGCCCACGGCGTTCCACCGCTCCGAGCTGCTGGTCATCATCGTCGCGGCCGGGCTGCTGCTCGCCGCGCTCGCCCCGTCTCGCGTGCGAAGCGCGCTCGTCGCGCTCGTGGTCGTCGCCGAGGCGGCCGTCCTGTTCGCCGTGCCGCTGCTGTCGTGGCCGCAGCACGTACGAGTCGACGACCGCGCGGCCACCTTCCTCGCCACGCACGTCGGCGATGCCCGGTTCTTCAGCCTGGGCATCCCGTCGGCGAACTTCGGCTCCCAGATCGCCGTGCGCCAGCTCAACGTCGTCGACCTGCCGGTGCCCCAGGCGCTCGTGGCGATCCTCGCTGCGATCGACCCCTACGAGAACCCCACCTCGTTCATAGGGACGCACCGGCCCCTGCAGGGCGCACCGACCACCGCCCAGCTCGTGAACAAGGACCTGCCGATCTTCGCCAAGTACGACGTGCGCTACCTGGTCGCGCCCACGAACCTGCGGCTCTTCTCGGACCATCACGTCGCCACGCTCGCCTACCGCGACGCGACCGTCACGATCTGGGAGCTCCCACACGCACAGGCGCCGGCGCGCGCGGTTGGCTGCGTCGTCACGGTGCGCACCACCGACTCCTACGTGACCACCTGCGCTCGGCCCTCGGTGCTCCTCCGCAACGTGCTGTGGTTCCCGGGATGGAGCGCGTCGGTCAACGGCGTCCCCGTTGCGGTGCAGAACCGAGCCAGCCTGCAGGTCGTTGCGCTCCCCGAGGGCCGGTCGGTCGTCGCGTTCACGTTCCTCCCGCCCTACGTCCCCGCCGCAACGGCGGCGTGCGTCGTCGGCCTCCTGTCGTTGGCCGTCCCCTGGGGTGTACTCGCCACCAGGCGGCGGCGTCGTCGCGCGGAGGCAGCGGGGCTTGCAGAGCTCGGGGCATCCCTGTCGAGGCGTGAGCCACCCGTGGTTGCGATCGGCGCCGACCAGCCCGTCGAGCAGCCGACCGGGGCCATCGTGATGTCGGCACCGTTGGACGACGCCGCGCCGACGTCCGCCGTCCCGGCGGTGACCGGGACGCGAACGGCGCTCCTCGACGCGCCCGAGGACGACCAGGGCCCGCCGACCTCGGCGGTCGCGGCCCAAGAGGCGGCCCCGCTGGCAGCCGACCCCCCGACCCTGGCGGTGCCGGTGGCCACGCGCAAGGACAAGAAGCGCCGTCGCTAGGCGGGGAGTCCGACGAGGCCGTCGTCGAGCGGGACACCAAGCATGTTCAGCGTCATCGCGAGCAGCTGGTAGTGCCCGACGACCATCGCGAGCTCGATGAGCTGGGTCTCGTCGTAGCGAGCCGCGAGCTCGGCGTAGCGCGCGTCGGAGAGCGCGCAGGTCTCGTGCAGCTCGTCCGCGGCCGCCAGCAGCGAGCGGTCGCTGTCGTCCCAGCCGTCCGCCGTCGGGCCGTCGGGGATCCTCGCGATCTCGTCGTCGCGCAGCCCGACCGCCGCGCCGATCCGCACGTGCTGTCCCCACTCATAGGGTCCGGTGCAGTTGACCGCGGTGCGAAGGATCAGCAGCTCGCGGTCCCTCGCCGGCAGCGTGCCGCGAAGCAGCGATCCCCCGAACCGGAGCCACTGGCGGAAGACGTCGGGCGCTCGCACGAGCGTCGTGAAGATGTTCGCCTCGCCCATCGGACCGCCGACGTCGATCTTCGAGAGGAGCTCGCGCTGCGCGTCGGTGCGCTCGTCAGGCGCGAGTGGGGTGATCCTCGGTGGGACGGCGGGTCCTCGCATCGGTGCTCCTCGTGGTCGTCATGGACGCGTCGAGGCTATGTCGCCGCGCCGGGGGGCTCGAGCGCGAGCTTGAACCCGACGTGCGAGCCGACGAAGCCGTTCGTCTCGTAGAAGCGGTGCGCGTCGGGGCGGCGCAGGTTCGAGGTGAGCTGCACGCGGTAGCACCCGTTGCTCGCGGCCCACGCGACGCACGCCTCGAGGAGCGCGCCCCCCACGCCCTCGCTGCGATGGCCGGCGGCGACGTGGACGCTCTCGAGCTCGGCGACGCGACCGCCGGCGTGCTGGAGGTGCTCGATGCGCGACACCTGGCACACGCCCACGACCTCGTCTGCGACGGCCGCGACGTACACCTCGCCACCGCTCGTGCGGACGCGCTCGATCGCCTCGGCGTAGCGGTCCGGCGACGACGGGTCCTCGGCGCCCGGTGTGAGCGAGCCGGCTGCGAGCAGCGAGGCGATCGCCTGGGCGTCGCCAGCGGCGGCTGGGCGCACGACGTGACGGGGCGCCGACATCAGTCGTCGTCGGCGGCGTGCGCCTCCATGAGGCTGTCGATCATGTTCACGACCGTCGGGTCGGTGAGCGTCGTCACGTCCCCGAGCTCGCGGTGCTCGGCGACGTCGCGGAGCAACCTGCGCATGATCTTCCCCGACCTCGTCTTCGGCAGCTCGGGCGTGAGGATGATCTGGCGGGGCTTGGCGATCGGCCCGATGTGGTGCGCGACGTGCGCGCGGATCTCGGCGACCAGCGGCGCCTCGTCGGCGTCCCCGAGCTCTGCTGCCTGCTTGAGCGTGACGAACGCCACGATCGCCTGGCCGGTGGTCTCGTCCGACGCCCCGACGACCGCCGCCTCGGCGACCGACGGGTGGCCGACCAGGGCGTGCTCGACCTCGGCGGTCGAGAGGCGGTGGCCCGAGACGTTCATCACGTCGTCCACGCGTCCGAGCAGCCACAGGTCGCCGTCCTCGTCGCGCTTGGCGCCGTCGCCTGCGAAGTACCGACCCGGGAACCTGGCCCAGTAGGTCGAGAAGAATCGCTCGGGATCGCCCCAGATGCCTCGCGTCATGCCCGGCCAGGGCTCCGTGAGGACCAGGTAGCCGCCCTCGCCGTTGGCCACCGAGTTCCCGGCGTCGTCGACGACGTCGGCGGTGACGCCCGGGAATGGCCGCATCGCCGCGCCGGGCTTGGTGGCGGTCACCCCGGGCAGCGGCGTGATCATGATCCCTCCCGTCTCGGTCTGCCACCACGTGTCGACCACCGGACAGCGGTCCCGCCCGACGTGGTGCCGGTACCA
>DATBQT010000109.1:0-3769 GCA_036560685.1 Acidimicrobiales bacterium | reverse complement strand
GCGAATCTCGTCGACGCCAATCTCTCGGGCGCCAGTCTCACGAGGGCCAATCTGGTGCGCGCGCGCCTTTCGGGCTCAACGCTGGCCCACGCGGACCTCGGCCTCGCAAACCTCGCCTTCGCGAGCCTGACTCGCGCCGATCTCGCGCACGCCAACCTCTCCCGAGCGAACCTTGCCCGTGCCACCCTCGTCGACGTCAACCTGTCCGGCACGAACCTCGCGCACGCCAACCTTGCGGGAGTCACCTCCTCCGGGATCACCGGAACCCCCTCGGCGCTTCCCGCTGGATGGAGACTCGTCAACGGCCGCCTCGTGCACAAGTGACCCCCGCCACTTTGGCCGACGCCTCCCCAGGACAGCGAACCGTCGTTGTCGATGAAGGTCTCGGCTATAACCGACGCATGCCTCTCGGATCATTCGCAACATCCCGCGACTTGGCACCGATCGCCGCTTTCGCAGCAGTACCGGTCATTGCGGACTCGCTCGTGGAGAGTGACCGACCATGACCGACGTCACCTTGCCCTCGCTCGGCGAGTCGGTCACCGAGGGCATCGTCACCAAGTGGTTCAAGAAGGTGGGCGACGAGGTGCAACGAGACGAGCCCCTCTTCGAGATCTCGACCGACAAGGTCGACTCCGAGATGCCGTCCCCGGCCGCCGGCGTGCTCACCGAGATCCTCGCTGCGGAAGGTGACACGGTGGGGGTCGGCCAGCGCCTCGCGGTGATCGGCGACGCGGTTGGATCGACCGCTGCAGGTCCGGCATCAGCGCCAGCCGAGCCGCAAGCCGAGCCGGCGCAGGAGGTGCCGTCGACTCCTGCGGCATCGGCTGCGAATGGTGCGGCAGCGCCAACGCGAGGAGCGGTGCGCGACGAGGGGGCAGTGACGTCGCCCGTCGTGCGGCGGATCCTCGAAGACGCCGGCCTCGAGCCGTCCAAGGTCGCCGGCTCCGGTCCCGGTGGCGTCGTGACCCGCAAGGACGCCGAGCAGGCGGTGTCGCACGGTCGCTCTGGCGACGTCGTAGTGCCCGAAAGCCCTGTCAGGCGCAGGATGGCCGAGCACATGTCGGCATCGGTCGCGACGTCACCCCATGCCTTCGTCGCCGTCGAGGCGGACGCCACCGCTATCACGAGGCTGCGTGAGCTCGGCAACGTCACGATCGACGGCGTTGCCATCGAGCCATCAACGGTCGTCGCAGTCGCCGTCGTGCGCGCGCTCGGCGAGTTCGAGCTGTTGAACGCGACGCTGTCCGACGAAGGGCTCGTGGTGCACCACGGGGTGAACCTCGGGATCGTGCTCGGGCTCGACGACGGGATGCTCGTGCCGGTGATCCACGCCGCGGGCGGGCTCACGCTGCGTGCACTCGCGCGCCGCGTCGCCGACCTTAGGGAGCGGACGTCGACGCGCCAGCTGACGACGGACGATCTCATGGATGCGACGTTCTCGGTCGCAGGGGCGCCCTCTGACAGCGTGCTGTTCAGCGTGCCGATCCTCATCCAGCCCCAGGTCGCGATCGTCTCGGTGGGTGCGCCGCAGCGGCGAGCCTCCGTTGGTGGCGCGCCGGGCTCCCTCACGCTCGGCGTCGAGGAGCGCATCGTGCTCGGCTGCTCGTTCGACCATCGTGTCGTCGACGCGACCTACGTCGCTCGATTCCTCGACCGGGCGAGCGAGCTCCTCGCCGGGTTGGACGTGGACTCGGAGCGCTGAGTGCGGGTCCGCCAACTCGGCCGTGTCCGCTACGACGAGGCACTCGATCTCCAGCGCGCGCTCCAGCGCTCGCAGGACGACTACGTGCTGGTGCTGGAGCATCCTGCGGTCTACACCGCGGGGGTGAGGACGGACGCGGCGCACGTCCTCGTCCCGACTGAGCAGCTGGGCGCGCCGCTCGTCGACGTCGACCGCGGCGGTGATGTCACCTTCCACGGCCCCGGACAGGTCGTCTGCTACCCGATCGTCACCATCGACGACCACCCCGGTGCGGGACGAGCGCACGTCGCGATGCTCGAGGACGCCGTGCGCGACACCGTCGAGGCGGCACTTGCGGGGTCGGGCTGCACGGTCGGCACCCTCGAGGGCCACCCGGGGGTCTGGGTGACCCCGCCAGGCGGGGTGCCTGCCAAGGTCGCGGCGGTCGGGATTCGCACGACCCGGCTGGACGACGGGCGGCGCAGGACGCTGCACGGCATCGCACTCAATGTCGACGTCGACCTCTCGTGGTTCGACCGAATCGTGCCGTGCGGCATCTCGACATTCGCGGTCACGTCGCTGCGGGCGCTCGGCTCGACTGCCGAGGTCGACGAGATCGCCGACCGTCTCGCCGTGGCTGTCTCGCGCCGGCTCGCCGACGGTGAGGTCGTCGATCGCGCCGCAGCCGACCGCGGCTCGATGCCCCAGGGGCAGGGTCCTGTCGGGATCCGCAGGCTCCAACACGCCGGCGTGGACACCACTGGCTCCGTCGCGATCTCCTCGCGCAAGCCGCCGTGGCTGCGCATCCAGGCCGCGATGGGCGACGAGTTCCTGTCGCTGAAGAGGCTCACGAGGGACCTCGGCCTCGTCACCGTCTGCGAGGAGGCCGGCTGTCCGAACATCTTCGAGTGCTGGTCGCAGGGGACCGCCACGTTCATGGTCAACGGGGACCGCTGCACGCGTGCATGCGGGTTCTGCCTCATCGACACGAGGCGCCCGCTCGCACTCGACCCCGCGGAGCCCGGCCACGTCGCCGACGCCGTCGTCCGCCTCGGCCTCTCCCACGCGGTCATCACCTGCGTTGCGAGAGACGACCTCGCTGACGGAGGCGCCGCGGCGATCGCCGAGACCGTCCGTGCGATCCGAGCGGCAGCGCCGGAGTGCGCGGTCGAGGTGCTGACGTCGGACCTGAAGGGCGACGGCGCGTCGCTCGAGACCTTGCTCGCGTCGTCACCCGACGTGCTCAACCACAACGTCGAGACGGTGCTGCGGCTGCAGCGCGCGGTGCGCCCGTCGGCCAGCTACGCACGCAGCCTCACGGTGCTCGCGCGGGCCGCCGATGCCGGGTTCGCCACCAAGTCGGGGCTGATGGTCGGACTCGGCGAGACCTTTGACGAGGTCGTCTCGACGCTTGCCGACCTCGCGGCGGTGGGCGTTCGCACCGCGACGGTCGGCCAGTACCTGCGCCCAACGGCCTCGCACCTGCCGGTGTCGAGGTACTGGGAGCCAGAGGAGTTCGACGCGATCGCACACGCGGGACGCGCCCTCGGGCTCGCGCACGTCCAGGCGTCGCCGCTCACGAGATCGAGCTACCACGCGAAGGATGCCCACGCAGCGGCGTCGGTTCCGGTGTCGCTTCGCGCGAGCAGTTAGCGCGTCGAGGTGTCCGCGAGCCCGCGACCCCCGACGGCCCCGCGACGACGCCGCGTCTGGCTTCGCACCACGGTCGCCTCGGTCGTGACGGCGCTCGGCGTCCTCGTCGGCGGTTCCTCGGTGCTCGCCTCCGGACCGACGGGCGACCCCTCCACGATCGCGCTGTTCAAGTCCGTCGCGTCGAACACGAACCTGCAGCCCGCGATCCGGATCGTCCAGAGCGGCTACATGACCGTGGCGTCGCGCGTCGGTGCGTCGAAGTCGTTCTCGTACCGATGGGGCTACGGGCAGGTCCCCGCGGGGTCCGTGCGCGCGACCGAGACGATCACCTACGTCCAGCTCCACGGCCGCGTCGTGTGGCTGACCGACGTGCTCGCGCCGAACGTGCCGAAGTGCAGCGGCCCGTCGTGTGCGCCGCCCCCGCGCGTCGCG
>DATBQT010000108.1:0-2290 GCA_036560685.1 Acidimicrobiales bacterium | reverse complement strand
GCGCACACCGCGCGGCTGCTCTTCCAAAAGGCGGGGTCCGACGGGTGGTACTGGGAGGCGGGCATCGTGGCCACCGCGACCTCGCCCAGGACGACCACCTATACCTATCGATTGTTCCAGGCGTCGGACTTCAGTTAATGGTGGTGGTGCGCTCAGATCGTTGACTTGATCGCGAGCCCCATCACCGTTGACAGGTACTTGGAGTAGCTCACCGTGATGTGACTGACGTTCCAGTAGGCAACGAAGTTGCCGATGACGACCGAGCACTTCGTGGTCGTGCAGAGCCACGGCGTCGGGTCGACGTACACGTCCTTCTCGGTCGTCGCCGCGGACTTCTCGGCCTTTTGCTGACCCGGCACCAACGTGTTCGGGTTCTGTCCGGTGCACTTCTGAACCGCGGCCGGGTTGGCGGCCAGGCAGCCCACAGGATCCGCGAGGAGCACCTGGACGTCCCCGATGACCGCGACCCTCGCCTTCGAGGGTCGCAGCGCATTGATCGTGGCGATCAACCCGGCCTTCCAGAACGCACTCGTGTAGCCCGGGTAGCTCGAGCGATCCGCGAGGAGCACGGCGACCGGCTTCGACGCGTTGATGGTCGCGATGTCGGCACTCAAGATGGCGTTGCAGCCGCCGAAGTCGGTACCGGTGATCTGGATCACGGGACAGCCGTCCCGGCCGAGGACGATCAGCCTCAGCCTGTCAGCCGTGGCGATCGGGATGATCGACCCGAGCCACATCCTGGCGTGGGAGTCCCCAAACAGGATGATCGACTTCGCCCCTCTCTTGTCGCCGTAGACGCACTGGGTCGCGGTCGCGCAGTTGTTCGGGATCGCGTAGGTGAAGCTCGCGTTGTCGGCTCGCGCCTTGGAGACCTCTGACGCCACGACCGAGTTGAGCTTCGTGATCTTCACCGAACCCGCGACCAAACTCTTCACCTGGGCCGCCGTTCCTGGCTTCTGCGTCGAGGCCAAGACGCCCTGTGGCATGACGAGCAGCACGCTCGCGACCACGAAGCCGAGGATCACCGTTCTGGCTGAGACGAACAAGGGGGCTCCACTCGGAAGGTGACGGCACCAGTCAACGCGCAACCTACGACATGCACACTGCCCCGAGCACTAGAGAAATTGTTTGGATCTAGCGCGTGCGATGCATCGTCGCCGCAGCAACGTCGGCACGCTCGCCTGGGCTCGGTGCGGTGAACAGCCAGGACCAGACCAGAAGGTTGACGGGGTAGACGACGTAGCCCACGCGCGTCGCAGGGGCCACGCACATGACGACGATCGCGATGATCGCCGTCAGCCGGCAGACCGACGAGACCTCTGTCGGCGGGTGCCGCCACAGCCACCAAACGAGCAAGGGCGCCCCGAAGACGACCAGCCCGACGAGCAGCGCGCGATGCGCCGAGGGCAGGACGCTCACGATGAGGTGCCCGGGCAACGGGCTTGCAGCGGGAGAGTCGACTCCAGAGAGCCCGAGCGGGAACTCGATCACGTTGGAGAGGAACGTCCGAGGGTCCCACAGGGCGAACGGGATCACGAACACCGCGACGATCCCCGCCATGATCGCCGCCGCCTTGCCTGCAGCGCCACGCCCGTCGCGGTCCTTGACGACGAACAGCGAGAGCACCGCGAGGGGCCAGGCCGTCAGCTTCATCGCCATCGCGATCCCGAAGGTCACCCCGGCAGCGACCTCGCGGCGCTGCGCCACGAGGGCGATCCCGACCAGCGACATCGCGAGGATCGGGAGGTCCTCGCCGCCACCCGCGATGAAGACCGCCCCGGTGGGCAGCACGCACAGCACCTGCGCCGCGCGGAGCGAGCGGTCCGGCGGCGCGCGCGCGAGCCACAGCCCGACCAGCAGCAGGACCACGGTGACGACCGCCATCCACAGCCGGGCGTCGCCGAACGCACCGAGCGCGCCGAGCGTCGCGGGCAGCCCGAACGCGGTCATCGCAGGGAAGTAGGGGAAGAAGGACTCGTAGCGGGGCACGCCGAGCACGCGACCGACGAGGTGCCCGCCGGTGACGTACGCCACGTACGGATCTCGGCCCTGTCCCAAGAGGTGGCCGGCGCGCTCGATCACCGCCACCTCGGGGAGCACGTGGACCTCGCGGCCTGCGGTGTGACGATCGCGAACCATGAGCACCATCGGAAGGAACGCGACCAGCACGAAGCACACCGAGGTGAGCACGGCCCTCGCCAGGAACACGCGCCGAGGTCGCACGACCGCCAGGACGCCGGCCGCGAGCGCGCACGCCAGATAGCCCGCGATCGCGTCGCGCCCCCAGTCT
>DATBQT010000107.1:0-3461 GCA_036560685.1 Acidimicrobiales bacterium | reverse complement strand
CGAACGGCCCTGGTGGAGACCGACGCGAGGTCGCTGCCCGAGCCGGGCTCGCTGAACCCCTGGCACCAGGTCGTCTCGCCGCGCAGGATCCCCGGCAAGAACCGGTGCTTTTGGTCCTCGGAGCCCCACTGCAGGATTGTGGGACCCACCAGCGTGTCGCCGAAGAAGTCGGCCCGAAGCGGCGCGCCCGCTCGGTCGAACTCCTCGTTGAGGACGACGGACTGCAGGATCGTGAGTCCCTTGCCCTCGTACTCGGTGGGCCAGCTCGCACAGATCCACCCACCCTTGAAGAGCTTCTCGGTCCACTCGGCGTTGAACGTCGCGCGCTGGGCGGCGGTCATGGAGAACCCCTTGTCGAACCAGCCCTCGGGCAGGTTCTCCTCCAGCCAGGCACGGATCTCGGTGCGGAACTCCTCGGCGTCAGGTGGGTACACAAGGTCCATGACGAGATGGTAGCGAGCGCCCCCAAGCCCGGGATCCGGGCGCGTTTGCGCTGCGCGTCGGGTTGCGGCGACCATGGTGCCCCGCTTTCCCCCCAGGAGCCGCCGTCCGTGCCCAAGTCGCCTCGCGAGTCCATTCGAGAGGTGCGCGCGTCGTGGGCGAGGTCCAAGGCGACGGTCGTGCCCGCACGGATCGCCCCCAGGGAGCCCGCGCCGGGCGGTAGACGCGTCGCCTTTCTCATCTACCGGGGCAACCCCCGCTGCGGCGGCCAGGGCGTCTACACGAGGCACCTGACCCGCGAGCTCGTGGCCCTCGGCCACAGCGTCGAGGTGTTCGCCGGGCCGCCGTGGCCCGAGCTCGACGACGGCGTCGGGTTCACCGCGGTGCCCGGGCTCGACCTCTACCGCGACCCCGACCCCTTCCGCGTCCCGGCGCGATCGGAGTTCACCTCGCTCGCGCACTGGGTCGAGTTCGTCACGATGCTGCTCGCGGGATTCGGCGAGCCCCTCGCCTTTTCGATGCGGATCACCAAGGTGCTGCGGTCGCGGCGGAGCGAGTTCGACATCGTGCACGACAACCAGTGCCTGGGGTCGGGGATCCTCGCGCTGCACCGCGACGGCTGGCCGTTGCTCGAGACGCTGCACCACCCCATCACCGTCGACCGCTCGATCGCCCTCGACCACACCGAGTCGGCATGGCAGCAGTTCACGACCAGGCGGTGGTTCGGGTTCCTGCGCATGCAGGTGCGCGTCGCGCGCCAGCTCCCGCACGTGGTGACCGTGTCGGCGAACTCGAGGCTCGACATCAACCGCCAGATGCATGTGCCCCTGGAGCGCATGACCGTCGTCCCCGTCGGCGTCGACCACACGGTGTTCCGCCCCTACGACGACGTCGAGAAGCGCCCGGGTCGCATCATGGTCACCTCGTCGTCGGACGTGCCGATGAAGGGCCTGGTCCCGCTCCTCGAGGCGGTCGCCAAGCTGCGCGCGGAGCGCGAGATCGAGCTCGTCGTCATCGGTCGACCACGCCCCGGCGGGCGGGTCGCCAAGGCGATCGAGCGGCTCGGGCTCGACGACATCGTCACCACGGTCTCGGGCGTCACCGACGAGGAGCTTGCCCGGCTCTACGGGGAGGCCGAGGTCGCGGTCGTCCCCTCGCTCTACGAGGGGTTCTCGCTGCCCGCGATCGAGGCGATGAGTTGCGGAGTGCCCGTCGTCGCCACCACCGGCGGCGCCCTGCCCGAGGTGGTCGGGGAGAGCGGGCGCACCGGGGTGCTCGTCACCCCCGACGACCCCGCAGCGCTGTTCGCCGCGATCTCCGAGCTGCTCGACGACCCCGCCACACGTGCGCGGCTCGGCGCCGCGGGCCGTGAGCGCGTCATGCAGCGCTTCACCTGGCAGGTGACCGCGCGGGGGACCGCCGCGTGCTACGACGCGATCCTGAAGGGGCGCCCGCTGCCCGAGTCGCTGACGTTCGCCTGATGCTCACCGCGGACTACGACCGGCTCGGCCTGCGCGAGGGCGACTTGGTGCTCGACTTGGGCTGCGGGTTCGGGCGCCACGCCTACGAGGCGGCGCGCCGAGGCGCCGACGTCGTCGCGGTCGACGCGGGCACCGACGAGGTCGAGGGGGTCGCCTCGGTGTTCGCGGCGATGGTCGAGGCCGGCGAGCTCGACACCACGCGCGTGCGCATCGGCACCGTCCAGGGCGACGGGCTCCGGCTTCCGTTCGGTGACGGCGCGTTCGACCGCGTCATCTGCTCGGAGGTCCTCGAGCACCTCCACGACGACCGCACCGCCATGGCCGAGCTCGCCCGCGTGCTGCGACCCGGCGGGACGATGGCCATCACGGTGCCGAGGTTCGGACCCGAGCTCGTGAACTGGGCGCTGTCCGACGAGTACCACTCGGTGCCGGGCGGGCACATCCGCATCTACCGGCGCCGCATGCTCTTCTCGAGGCTGCGCGCCTGCGGGCTCGAGGTCACGGGCACGGGCCACGCGCACGGGCTGCACAGCCCGTACTGGTGGCTGCGGTGCGCGGTCGGCACCACCAACGAGGACCACGTCGCGGTCCGCGCCTACCACCGGCTGCTGGTGAAGGACATCGTCGAGGCACCGCGCTCCACCAGGCTCGCCGACCGGATCCTGTCGCCGGTGATCGGCAAGAGCATCGTCGTCTACCTGCGCCGGCCGGGGGCACCGGCGGCCGAGATCGCCGCGACGGCAAGCGTCGGAGCCAGCGCGTGAGCGGCGCACCGGGCCTCTGGACGCTCCCCGAGCTGCCCGGCGTGCTCTCGACGTCGGAGATCGCGGACTCCGGGGAGCACCTCGGGCGCCTCCAGCGCGCCGACGGCATGGTGCCGTGGTTCGCCGGTGGCCACTGCGACCCGTGGAACCACGTCGAGGCCGCCATGGCGATGTCGGTGTGCGGGATGCTCGACGAGGCGCGGGCCGCCTACGGGTGGCTGCGCCGCACCCAGCTCGCCGACGGCGGGTGGTTCAACTACTACCTCGGCGACCGGGTGAAGGACGCGCGCATCGACACGAACGTGTGCGCCTACGTCGCGACCGGGGTGTGGCACCACCACTGCGTGACGTCCGACGGCCGGTTCCTGGCCGAGCACTTCGAGATGGTCGAGCGCGCGCTCGACTTCGTGCTGCGCTTCCAGCTGCCCGACGGCACCATCCGGTGGTCGGTCGACTCCACGGGACGACCCGAGCACTATGCGCTCCTCACTGGGTCCTCCTCGATCTTCCACGCGCTGCGCTGCGGCGTCGCGGCGGCCGAGGCGCTCGGCGCGGCGAGGCCCGACTGGGAGCTCGCCGCGGGTCGCCTCGGCCACGCCATCGCGCACCACCCCGGCTCGTTCGCGCCGAAGAACGAGTACGCGATGGACTGGTACTACCCGATGCTCTGCGGCGCGCTCGACGGCCCGGCCGCCGAGCGGCGCCTCGACGCGGGGCTCGCGACGTTCGTGATCGAGGGGCTCGGCGTGCGCTGCGTCTCGACGAACGACTGGGT
>DATBQT010000106.1:0-8754 GCA_036560685.1 Acidimicrobiales bacterium | reverse complement strand
CCCCGGGACGTCGGTCGAGCGGAAGAACTGGCGGCGGCGAACCGCAGCACCGCTCGAGGAGATCGCGCGCGACCCGCGCGTCGGGGCGTCCCTCGGTGCGCTCGCGGCCCGTCGCCCGCGCGACGACACGTTGCAGCGAGGCGGCGTGGCCGTGGCGACGGTGTTCGGCGTGACGAGGTTCGGGGAGCTCGACGAGCACCTGTTCCGAGAGGGGCGACACGGTCGGCTCTACGACATGCTTGGCGCGCACCAGATGACCGTTGACGGCACGCGAGGTACCTACTTCGCGGTGTGGGCACCCAACGCCGCGTGGGTGGAGGTCGTCGGCGACTTCAACGGCTGGGAGGGGCACCGCCATCCGCTTGCGCGACGAGAGGCGGTCGGCGTCTGGGAGGGGTTCATCCCGGGCCTCGGGCTCGAGGAGCGCTACAAGTTCCGGCTCGCCTCGACGCTCGGCGGCGAGGTCGTCGACAAGGCCGACCCGTTCGCCCGAGCCGCAGAGGTCGCCCCGCTGACGGCATCGGTCACGAACGAGCTCGGCTACCGGTGGAGCGACGACGCGTGGATGTCGTCGAGAGGCCGCGCACAGCGCGCTGACCAGCCGATCTCCATCTACGAGCTGCACCTCGGCTCGTGGCGGGTGGTGCCAGAGCAGGCAGGCAGGTCGCTCAGCTACGGAGAGCTCGCCCCACTCTTGATCGACCACGTGCAGCGCGGCGGGTACACCCACGTCGAGTTCATGCCCGTGATGGAGCACCCCTTCTACGCCTCCTGGGGCTACCACGTGACCGGCTTCTTCGCGCCGAGCTCGAGGTACGGCGGCCCCGATGAGTTCGCGGCGCTCGTCGACGCGCTGCACGCGGCCGACATCGGCGTGCTCCTCGACTGGGTGCCCGCTCACTTCCCCGCCGACGCGTTCGCGCTCGCCAGGTTCGACGGGACCCACCTGTTCGAGCACGCCGATCCACGCCAGGGCGTGCATCCCGACTGGAAGAGCCTGATCTTCAACTACGGGCGCCACGAGGTGCGCTCGTTCCTCACGAGCGCGGCGTGCTTCTGGCTCGACCGCTTCCACGTCGACGGGCTCCGCTTCGACGCCGTCGCCTCGATGCTCTACCTCGACTACTCCCGCGAGCCAGGCGAGTGGATCCCCAACCGCCTCGGCGGTCGCGAGAACCTCGACGCGATCGAGTTCCTGCAGTCCTGCAACGACGAGATCCACCGGTCCTTCCCCGGCGCGGTCACCGTCGCCGAGGAGTCCACCTCGTGGCCCGGTGTCACGAGTCCGGTCGCCGAGGGCGGCCTCGGCTTCGACTACAAGTGGGACCTCGGGTGGATGCACGACACGCTCGACTACCTCGCGAAGGACCCCGTGCACCGAAAGTGGCACCACGACCGGCTCACCTTCCGTTCGCTGTACGCGACGAGCGAGCGGTTCGTCCTGCCCCTCTCGCACGACGAGGTCGTCCACGGCAAGGGGTCGTTGCTGTCACGCATGCCGGGGGACGACTGGCAGCGGTTCGCGAACCTGCGCCTGCTCTACGGGTTCCAGTTCGCCCAGTCGGGCAAGAAGCTCCTCTTCATGGGTGACGAGTTCGCCCAGTCCGGTGAGTGGGCGCACGACGAGAGCATCGACTGGCACGTCGCCGACCAGCCCCAGCACCGCGGCGTCACCGCACTGCTCACCCGGCTCAACCACCTGTACCGCGAGTCGTCGGCCCTGCACCGCGACGACCTTGCCGACCGCGGCTTCGCGTGGATCGACGCCGACGACCGTGACCAGTCCGTGGTGTGCATCGAGCGCTTCGACGATCAGGGCGCCCACCTCGTGATCGCGCTCAACGCGACGCCGGAGCCCCGTGACGACTACGTCGTCGGCATGCCCAAGCCCGGCTCGTGGTCACTCGTCCTCTCGAGTGATGCCGCGGAGTTCGGGGGGTCGGGCCACGCGGTTCGCGACCGAGTCGTGACGTCCCCCGAGCCCTGGCACCGACGCGCCGACCGCACGGTGCTCACCCTCCCGCCGCTCGGGTTTGTCATCTACGCGCCGAGCGCCAACACGGAGTGAGTGGCAAGGGACGACAACCTCTGTCCACTAGGTTCGATGGTCCATGACGACGCACGGGGCCCGGGCCCTCGAGCCCGGCTTCGACGGGTCGCGCGATCTCACCCGGGCGATCGACCGCCTCGCGCGCCGGCTGCCCGAGCCGCTCCAGCCGCTCGCCCAGATCGCGTACAACTACCAGTGGTCCTGGACCCCAGGGGGCCGTGCGCTCTTCCGGCATCTCGGCTCGCACCGCTTCGGGCTGTCCAACGAGAATCCCGTCCGGTTCCTGCGCGACCTCGCAGAGCCCGACCTGCTCGCCGCCGCGACGGACGAGGCGTTCCTCGAGCAGATCGACAAGGTGTCGAAGAGCATCGGCGCGCAGCGGCGGCGTGACGACAGCCTCGCCGTCGGCGACGGGCCGGTCGCGTTCCTGTGCGCCGAGTTCGGGCTGCATCGGTCGCTCCCTGTCTACTCGGGCGGGCTCGGCGTGCTCGCAGGGGACCTGCTGAAAGAGGCGTCCGACCAGGCGCTGCCGTTCGTCGGCGTCGGGCTGCTGTATCGCAGGGGCTACTTCCACCAGCGCATGGACCTCAGCGGCTGGCAGCAGGAGTACTGGATCGAGTCGGACCCGAACGTCATGCCGGCGGTCCGAGTGACGACCCAGGACGGGTCCCCGCTCATCGTGTCGGTGCCGATCTGGGACGACGAGCTGGCGGCGCAGGTCTGGCGCATCCAGGTCGGCCGGGTCCCGTTGTTCCTGCTCGACGCGGAGATCCAGGAGAACACGCCGCTGGAGCGGTGGGTGACCTCCCGGCTCTACGAGGGGAACCGGACGATCCGGCTCGCCCAGTACGCGCTGCTCGGCGTCGGCGCGGTCCGCGCGCTCGACGCGATGGGGATCAAGCCGTCGCTCTACCACCTGAACGAGGGCCACGCAGCGCTGGCGACCCTCGCGGTCGCCTCCAAGATCGCCAAGGAGCACAAGAGCGCGCACTGCGGCGAGGCACTCGAACAAGCACGCGAGTCGTTCGTCTTCACGACCCATACGCCCGTTCCGGCCGGCAACGAGACCTACAGCCGCGAAGAGATGCTCACCGTGCTCGGGCGCCTCATCAGCGAGCTCGGCTTCGACCCCTACGAGGTCCTCGCCCTCGGCAGGACGCACCCCGCCTCGGTCGACGAGAACACCGGGCTCACGCCGCTCGCGATTCGGGGCTCGAGATCGACCAACGCGGTGAGCCAGCGCCACGGCGCGATCGCGCGCTCGATGTGGCACGAGATGTTCCCGCTCGGCAGCACCGACGAGGTGCCGATCTCGTACGTGACGAACGCGGTGCACCTCCCCACGTGGATGGCCCCGCAGATGCGCGCCCTGCTCACCGAGCACTTCGGTGAGGGCTGGGAGCGCCATGCCAGCGATCCCGTGGTGTGGAAGCAGATCGACGACATCAGCGACGAGGAGCTGTGGAAGGTCCGCTGCGCGCAGCGCGACGAGCTCGTCCAGCTCGTTCGACGCAAGGTCGTCGTGGACCGGCTCGCCCGAGGCGAGGACATCGACTTCATCCAAGCAGGCAGGGACGCCTTCGACCCGACCTTCCTGACGCTCGGCTTCGCGCGTCGCCTCGCGACCTACAAGCGGCTCAACCTCTTGGTCCACGACGCGGAGCGCGCGATCTCGCTCCTCGACCACGATCGGCCGCTGCAGTTCGTCTTCGCAGGCAAGGCGCACCCGATGGACGACGCCGCGAAGGCCTTCGCCCAGCGGATGTTCGACCTCAAGCGTGTGCCCGAGGTCGGCAACAAGGTCGTGTTCTTGGAGGACTACGACCTGAGCGCCGCCAACACGGTGGTGGCCGGGTGCGACGTCTGGCTCAACCTCCCTCGGCCCCCGTTCGAGGCGAGCGGGACGAGCGGCATGAAGGCGGCGCTCAACGGGTGCTTGAACCTCAGCGTGCTCGACGGGTGGTGGATGGAGGCCTTCGACGGCACCAACGGCTGGGGGATCGACGGCTCGGTCGACCCCGACGAGGGCGCGAAGGACGATCGCGACGCCTGGGCGCTCTACGACCTCATCGGCAACGAGGTGAAGCCGCTCTTCTACGAGCGTGACGCGAGGGGCGTGCCGACCGCGTGGCTCGAGCGCGTCCGCGCGTCACTGCGCACGCTCGGCCCGCGCTACTGCGGCATGCGGATGCTCGACGACTACGTCGAGCACGTCTACCGCCGCTAGCCCGAGTCCGCACCCGCGTCGGCGCTCGCCGCGCGGAGCACCCGCACCGAGCGGGCGCCGACGTCGAGCCGGTCGCCCGGGCGGTGAACCGCCGGCCCTCGTGCGGGATCGAAGCTGTCGAGCTCCTCGACGAACGAGACGCGACCGACGTCGGGGACGGTGAGGGCGACCGGCTCCCACCAGCCGTTGACGAGGACGACGAAGTCGTCCTCGGGTTCTTGCGCGTCACTCGGTTCGACCACCGAGCCCGCTGAGCCCTCCAGATGGATCGCGACGCACCTCGCGGCGGGGTCGTCCCAGTCGGCCGGGGTCATCGGCGCGCCGCTCGGTGCGAACCATCCAAGCTCGTCTTGGGCTTTGCCGGCGAGGAAGCGCCGTCGTCGGAAGGCGCGGTTCGAGCGACGAAGCGCGATGAGGCGACGAGCGAAGTCGAGCCGGCCCTCGTCGATCGCGGACCAGTCCAGCCAGCTGCTCTCGTTGTCCTGGCAGTACGCGTTGTTGTTGCCGCGCTGGGTCCGGCCGAGCTCGTCGCCGCCCAGCAGCATCGGCACCCCGCAGCTGAGCACCGTCGTCGCGAGCATCGCCCGGGCCTGGCGACCACGCAGCGCGACGATCCCCTCGTCGTCGCTGGGTCCCTCGACGCCGCAGTTCCACGAGCGGTTGTCGTCGGTTCCGTCCTCGTTCTCCTCGCCGTTCGCGTCGTTGTGCTTCTCGTCATACGAGACCAGGTCCTGCAGCGTGAACCCGTCATGGGACGTGACGTAGTTGATCGACGAGGTCGCCGCCCTGCCGGGGTGCTCGAAGAGGTCCGACGACCCGGCGAACCTCGTGGCGAACGCCGCGAGCGTCCCCTCCTTGCTTCGCCAGAAGTCCCGGACCGTGTCGCGGAACCTCCCGTTCCACTCCCGGAACGGGACCGGGAACTGGCCGAGCGCGTAGCTGTCGACCTGACCGACGTCCCAGGGCTCGGCGATCAGCTTCACACCGCGGAGCACGGGATCCTGGGCACACAGCTGCAAGAAGGGTGCAGCGGGGTCGAAGCGCCCCTCAGGGCGCGCGAGTGTTGGGGTGAGGTCGAAGCGGAAGCCGTCGACGTGGCACACCTCGGCCCAGTAGCGAAGCGAGTCGAGCACGAGGGCGAGCGCGATGGGGTTCGCCGCGTTGATCGAGTTGCCACACCCTGTCGTGTCGACGAGATGATGCTCGTCGTCGTGGCGATAGTAGGCCGCGTCGTCGAGGCCCCGAAACGACAGGACCGGGCCGCGCTCGTCGGACTCCGCGGTGTGGTTGTAGACAACGTCCAGGACGACCTCGAGGCCCGCACGGTGCAGCGCCGCCACCATCGCCTTGAACTCTTGGACCTGGCTACCGACGTGGCCGTGCCGGCCGCCCACCGCGTACCGCGAGGTCGGGGCGAAGTAGCCCACCGAGTTGTAGCCCCAGTAGTTGGTGAGCCCGCGCGCGGCCAGGAAGCCCTCGGCGACGAAGTCATGGATCGGGAGCAGCTCGACGGTCGTCACGCCAAGGTCGGTGAGGTGGGCGATCATCGGCTCCGTGGCGAGCCCCGCGTAGGTGCCCTGCAGGCTCCTTGGGACCTCAGGGTGGCGCTTGGTCGCGCCTCGCACGTGCAGCTCGTAGAGGACGGTGTCCTCCCACTCGTGGTGCGGCCGCACCGCGTCGTCGTCGTCCCAGTCGAACTCGTCGTCGACGACGATGCTGCGGGGCACGAGGGCCGCGGTGTCGCCGTCCGCCCCGCTGAGTGCTCCGGCGTCGACGGCGTCGCAGCCCTCGAGCGCTCGCGCGTAGGGGTCCAACAGCAGCTTGCGTGGGTCGCACCATGCACCCTCGGCGGGGTCGAACGCGCCCGCGACCCGAAAGCCGTAGCGCTGCCCCACCCCGACGTCCTCGACGAGCGCGTGCCACTCCCCGCCCTCGTCGGGCTCCAGTGCCACGCGGGACTCCTCGCCGCTCGCGTCGAACAGGCACAGCTCGACGGACTCCGCGGCCAACGAGACGACCGAGAAGTGCGTCCCACCCTCGAGCAGCGTCGCGCCGAGCGACGCGCGCGCAGCAGGGTCAGGGACGCGGGCGTCGGTCACGCCCGCTCGACGCCCCCTCCGAAGAGGTCCTCTCGACCCGTCGCCCCGGTGCCATAGACGCGGATGATGAGGTCCGCGACGAGCCCGGTCCATCCGGTCTGGTGCGACGCGCCGAGGCCCGAGCCGTTGTCCCCGTGGAAGTACTCGTGGAACGGCACGTTGTCGCGCCATCTCGGGTCGTCACGGAAGCGATCGGATGCGCCCAAGCAGGGCCGGCGCCCGTCCGGCCCGACGAGGAACAGGCCGATGAGCCGGCGGCGCAGGTCGGTCGCGACCTGCGCGTAGGTCGCCTGGTTGCCGGAGTTCGTCGGGTACTCGACCAGGGTCTCGTCGCCGTAGAACCGGCCGAGGCGCTCGAGGGCGTCGCAGGCGAGGTAGTTCAAGGGGAACCACACCGGTCCGCGCCAGTTCGAGTTGCCACCGAACAGGTGCGTCGTCGACTCGCCGGGCTCGTAGTCGACCGACGCCGTCGACCCCTCGAGGTCGAACTCGTAGGGGTGCTCGCGGTGGAACGCCGACAGCGAGCGCAGCCCGTGGGGAGAGAGGAACTCCGACTCGTCCAACAGCCGCTCGACGAGCCTGATGACCCGGTCGATCGAGACGACGCCGAGCAGCAGGCGGCGGTCGCCGACCTCGCCCCGCAGCGCACCAGACTCGTACAGCGAGTCGAGGGAGTCCGACGTGGACCCCACCAGCTCGGCGCACCGCCGACCGGCCGCGAGTGCGCGCACGAGGAGGTCCTCGTCGAGCATCATCGTGGCGAGCAGCGGTATCGCCCCGACCATCGAGTGCACCGCGATCGTCTCGCTCGTCCCGTCCGGCCGGACGAGCTCGTCGTAGTAGAAGCCGTCCTCCTCGTTCCACAGGTCCATCCCGTTGAGCGCGGACCGCACGAGCGCGAAGTGCTCGAGGAACTTCACGACGAGGTCGGCGGTCGGGCGGACCTGCGCCCTGTTGAGGACCGTGGCGATGACACCCATCGCGAGCGAGTAGTAGGCCATCCACCCGGTCGCGTCGGCCTGGTGCAGCGTGTAGCCAGGCGGCAGGTGGGATCGGTCGATCGGCCCGATGTTGTCGAGCCCGAGGAAGCCGCCCTCGAAGAGATTCGTGCCCTCCTGGTCCTCGCGGTTGACCCACCACGTGAAGTTGACGAGCAGCTTGTCGAAGATGCGGCTCAGGAACTCGAAGTCCTCTCCGCCTGAGATCGAGAACACCTCGAGCGCGGCCCACGCCTGCACCGGCGGGTTGAGGTCGCCGAAGTCCCACTCGTACGCGGGCAGTCCGCCGCTCGGGTGCTGGAACCACTCTCGGCAGATCAAGATGAGCTGATACTTGGCGAACGCCGGGTCGACGCGCGCGATCGCGACGCAGTGGAACGCGAGGTCCCACGCCGCGAACCACGGGTACTCCCACTTGTCGGGCATCGACATGATGTCGAACGCGCTGAAGTTCAGCCAGTTCGAGTTCCTGCCGGTCTCACGCTGGACCGGCGGCGGCGACTGCATGGGGTCGCCCCTCAGCCACCGCTCGACGTCGTAGTAGTAGAGCTGCTTGCTCCACAGCAGTCCCGCAAACGCCTGGCGCATGACCGCGACCTCGTCGCCGGATGCCTCCGCGGGCGCGATCGCCTCGTAGAACTCGTCCGCCTCCGCGATGCGCGCCTCGACGATCGAGCTGAACTCTGCGCCGAGTCGCGATTCGCGCGAGGAGGCATCGGCAACGTCGATGGGCTGGAGTCGCAACCGAAGTACCACCGTCGCACCTGGCTCGACTTCGAGCAGGTACCAGAACGAGCCCTTGGTCCCGACACCATCCGGGTGGACGGTTGCAGCACCCGAGACCACGTGGTCGTTGATCCCGTCCTTGGGGTAGGGGTGGTGCTCGACGCCGTTCGGACGGACCCTCGCACTCGTCTCGTTGTCGCACACGAGCGTGGTCGGCGATGACCCGTCGGGACCGAGTGACGCCGAGAGTCGCAGCTCGCCCAGCCAAGGGTGGTGGATGCGGAGCGAGTCGTCGTCGTCGCGCTCGAGCGTCGGTCGGATCGCGTCGGGCTCCCAGGACCAGATGTTGCGGAACCACGCGGTGGGCAGCATGTGCAGGGTGTCGCGCTCAGGGCCAACGTTGGTGACCTCTACCTCCATCAGCACGTCGGTCGGGTCGCCCTTGGCGTAGCGGACCTCGATCGCCCAGTACCGGTCGTCGTCGAAGATGCCGGTGTCGAGAAGCTCGAGCTCGGGATCGGCGAGGGTCCGTGCACGGTTGCCCGTGATCAGCGCCTCGTAGGGGTAGGCGGCCTGCGGGTAGTGGTACCGCCAGACGTTCCAGGCGTGGCTCGGGAGCGCGTCGTGGTACCACCAGTACTCCTTCACGTCCTC